>JAITWV010000116.1 GCA_031285105.1 Streptococcaceae bacterium
GCCCTAAAATCATTTGATTGTAACTAGTCGCTGAAAAAAGCATAACTAAGCCTAATACTGCTAAGAGAACAAATGGAACTAACAAAGAAAAATCAACAAAGTGATATTTAGCAATTTTATGTTTTTTATTCATAATGCACCTCAGGAATTTCTTCTTCCATTTCTAAAGGTCGACCGGTACGAATGTCAAAGGTAAATGGTGCCAAAAGACCCGTTTGATTTTCAAAAGTAATAATGTTTGGGTTAATGAAAGCAACTTCAGGCAAACCTTTTTGGACACGTAAGATATTTGTGATTTCTAAAATATTCTCACGCAAAAGCAACTGATAATAAATACCATTAATCGAATGATCCATTCCTGCTAGTTGGAAATAATTAATCGTATTGCCAGCAGTGTGATACCCTTCAACTAAATTCATCATATTAGCAAATGAAATATCGGTTTGCATATTATCAGCTAGTGCATCAAAAATACGTTGATAATTGGCAACCGTATTTACGGACAATAAACGATTAACAATTTCTTCCAATACCTCACGTTGACGTCTTTGGCGACCGATATCACCATCTGGGTCAAACTTACGCATTCTCGTATAAGCAAGAGCAGTGTTTCCATCCATTATTTGTAAACCTGGTTGCACCGTAATATTAAATTTAGGCGAGTCATTCACATAAAATTCACCCATCTGGTTATCAATTTGAATACCACCCACCGCATCAACTAACGCACCTAGACCACCCATATTAATCGCCATATAATAGTTAATCTCAATATCTAGTAGCTGATTAATCGTATCTCTTGTTAAACGAGCACCACCATAGGCAAACGTGTGATTTAATTTATCCGCAAAAGTATTCACCAAACCAACACCAGGAATATCTAAAAAGCCTTCAAAAGCAAAATTATTCAGCGAGTCGCGTGCAATGGAGACAATCGTTGTTTCTTGTTTGGTTGGATTTAATGTAACCACCATCATTGTTGTTGAACGTCCAGCAAACCCTTCAACTCGTCCAACATCACCAGTATCAATGCCCATTAGCAAAATAGAAATCGGCTCCGTTGCTTGTATTCTACGTGTTCGCTCAATTTCTTGTGCGGGTGTGGCAATTGGATTATAGGTTTGTTCAATAGTTTGTTGCGCTCTAGAATATAAAACCATCCCGTAAGTAGTAATTGCAACCGTTGTCCCAGCAATGATTGAAAAGATGATTAAGATTATTTTTTTGGTTAAACTCATAACATTTTATTCCTCTTCCTTGTTTGTTATAATCATTTTTTCATAATTATAGTTTAATTACAATAGTATGGCTTAAAATTTTTATTTACTTAGATAATATTTATGAAAATGGGATATTATTTAATGGTTTTGGTTAGCTAATTTGAATTATTAATATTATAATTAGCGAAAAAGGAGGGAGTTTTAATGTTTTCGTTTTTTAATACCATGTTAGAAAGTTTTTTTGCCAATCAAAGTCATGATATTTATGTATATCTGTTCTTAGGTTTATTAATTTTTGTCGAAACAGGCTTGGTAATTTTCCCTTTTTTACCAGGAGATTCGATTCTTTTTTTGGCTGGTAGCTTGATTGCTTTATATCCTGGGCATATTAATATTTGGTTGTTAATTTTCGTCTTATCCACCGTTGCCTTTCTTGCGAATACGCTCAATTATGAAATTGGTCGTTTGTTTGGTAAGGAAATAACCAAAAGTAAAAAGCTTTCAAAATTGTTAAAACCGCAGTATTTAGAAGATGCGAAGAAGTTTTTTGAAAAGCATGGAAGCTGGGCGATTTTTTTAGGTAGATTTATGCCGATTATCCGTACGGTTATTCCATTTACCGCAGGAGGCAGCTTAATGCCTTATCGGAAATTTTTGATTTTTAATTATTTAGGTGGTCTAAGTTGGGTTAGCGTGGCAACTTTAGCGGGGTATTTTCTAGGTGGTATTCCATTTGTGAAGGCGCATTTTGAAATCATTATGTTAGGGATTATTTTAGTCTCCTTTATTCCAGCGATTTTGACAGGGATTAAGCAAATATTAAAAAATCGTCAACATTCCTCTTAAAAAATGGATGTTGACGATTTTTTTATTAAATTAGATTAAAGCCAAACTCACAAAATTAATTACAAACAAAATATCAATAATCCAAAGCATTGGCGTAATTTCTTTATAGTTTCCTTTCACCACTTTAATCAAAGTATAAAAGATAAATCCAGCTGCTAGACCGGTATTAATACTATAAGAAAGTCCCATGAAAATAGAGGCGAAAAAGGCAGGAACCGCATCGTCTAAACTTCTCCAATCAATATCTTTAAAGGAAGCAAGCATCATCGCACCAACTAAAATTAAAGCAGGAGCAGTTGCTTGGTTGGGTACTAAAGCAATTAATGGAGCAAGTAAAGCACTTAAAGCAAACATAATGGAAGTAAAAATAGAGGTTAAACCAGTTCGTCCACCAGCGCCAATCCCTGCTGCTGACTCAACGAAAGTAGTAACATTTGATGTACCAAAGACTGCACCAGCTGTTGTCGCAATCGCATCTGAAAACAGTGCACGGTCTAGTTTGGTATGAATTCCTTTTGCTTTTCCTTCTAAAGATTGTTCATCGGCTTGAGAAAAAATTCCTGTGCGGCGTCCAGTGCCAATAAATGTTCCAATCGCATCGAACAAACCAGCCAAACTAAAGGCTAAAATAGTTAAGATTACTTGCGGAATGCGTGATGGTGTCGCAAATAGTGTCCCCATTCCTTTTGAACCAAAAGCAGCCCCAAAAATATCACCTAAGCTAGAAAAAGCAGAAGAAAGTGAATTTTGTGACCAATTGATAGAACCTAGATCAACTACACCCATGGGAATCGCAATAAGAGTAGTGGCAACAATACTGATTAAAATTGCCCCTTTGATATTTTTAATCACTAAAACGGTGGTTAATAAAATTCCAATTAAGCCTAAAATGACCGCTGGATTATTAAAATGGGTCAACGAAGGTACAATCCCCGTTCCATTAATCATGCCATTAACCGGTTTTCCTTCAATTGTAAAATCCATTAACCCAGCATTTTTTAAGCCAACATAAGCTACAAAAATCCCAATTCCTCCCCCAATCGCATGTTGCATCATTTCAGGGATGGAATGGATAATCATTTTCCGAACATTAGTAACTGTAATTAAAATATTAATAATACCTGTAATAAAAACCATCGCCAACGCCTCTTGCCAAGTATAACCAAGCTGCAAGACGACTGTATAAGTGAAAAATGCATTCATTCCCATACCTGGCGCTTGGGCATAAGGAACGTTGGCAAAAAGCCCCATGAATAATGTTCCAACAATGGAAGCCAAAACGGTCGCTAAAAAGACACCTTGAAATGGCATTCCTGATTGATGTAAAATCGACGGATTGACAAAGATAATGTAACTCATAGCAAAAAACGTGGTCAAACCAGCCATAAATTCCGTCGTGACATCGGTGTTGTTTTCTTTTAGCTTAAAAAAATTTTCTAACATAAGAAATCCCTCCTACTTGATGTAAAAACTTGTTCTACATATATCGTGATTATAGGTAAAATTTATTTTTATGGCAAACGATAACCCCGAAATTACCGACTTATCATTTGCTTAAATAACAGCTTTTCTTTATTATCAAATTGGAAAGGATGGTTATTATGGAAAGTAAGAAAAAACGCTCCTTAATGCTACAACTCACCTCAAATACGCTGAACCAAAATCTTTTAACCATTGTTTTGGTGTTAATTATTATACTTTTATTAAAACAAGTCAGTTTTGTCTTCGCACCATTTATGGAGTTTGTAAGTTTACTTGCGTTTCCTGTGGTTGTGACTTTTATTTTGTATTATATGATGAAACCGTTAGTTGATTTGTTAGAAAGAAGAAGAATTCCCAGAGTTGCTTCGATTGGATTAATACTTTTAGTGTTTGTTGGCGTTTTAACCTTGATTAGTTGGACACTGTTTCCGATGGTGGAAAAACAAGTTGAAGCATTTGCGAATAATTTACCTAACGCAATTGGGCAGTTAAACAATCAAGCAGAAACTATTTTGCGCTCTAATATTATGCACCCTTTTAGAAATATCGCCGAGCAACAGATTTCTAAGATTAATGAATACTTGCAAAAATATGGGGCAGGAGCTTCCCAAAATGTTTTAGATTTTATGTCTAGTTTTTTTGTTGCTGCTGAAAAGATGCTTTTAGGCTTGGTGATGATTCCTTTTATGCTGTTTTATTTATTACGCGATGATTCTCAAGTTATCCCTGCTATTATTCGTAAATTACCGAAAAATTGGCGTGAAGAAAGTAGTGCTAGTTTAAGAGAAATCCACTATAAACTTTCTAGCTATATTCGTGGGCAGTTGATTTTAGGATTAATTATTACGATTTTACTTTACATTGGCTTTGCGATTATTGGCTTAAATTATGGATTAACACTAGCGATTTTAGCAGGTTTCATGAATTTTTTAATCCCAAGTTTTGGCGCATTGTTCATCGCAGCTCCTGCAGTAATCATTGGTTTTGTTCACTCACCCTGGAGCGCACTTTGGGTGGCAATTATTTATTACATCGTGCAGCATGTGCAAAGTCATTTTATCGCACCAATTGTGTTAAGTAAGCAGTTAGAAATTCATCCGCTAACGATTTTAGTTTTGTTAATTGCCGGTGGGAAAATTTTTGGCTTTGTGGCGTTAATTCTAGTTATCCCTATTTATGCTTCCTTACGAGTGATTATTCAACATATTTTTGCTTGGTATAAACGCTCCAGTGGGCGATACGATGAGGTTTAACTGCCAAGTAAAAATACTTTACAAAAAACTATTGTCTTGTATAATAAAATCTGTTAGAATTAACAAGAATTTGAGTCAAACAAGGCTCATGAATTAATAGGAGGAACTTATAATGCGCGTAAATATTACTTTAGAATGTACTTCATGTAAAGAACGTAACTACCTTTCAAACAAAAACAAACGTAACAACCCAGACCGTTTGGAAGTTAAAAAATTCTGCCCAAGAGAACGTAAAGTTACTTTACACCGCGAAACTAAATAATTTTATTTGTTTCGTTGAAAGTCTAGTATTATCGCTAGGCTTTTTTATTTATTTCATGGATAATAAAAGAAAAAGGGGGATTTTTTATGGAATATTTTGCACCATTTATCAATATTATTGTTCTAATTTTAAATGCTGTATCTATTTTAATATTAATCTTTGGAGTCGTGAAAGCAATCTTTTCTTTTGTTAAAAATGAAGCAATGCACGAAAATAAAAACGGTTTGCGGATAAATGAAATCAAGAATTATCTAGGTTCTTACATCTTGCTTAGCCTAGAAATTTTAATTGCAGCAGACATTATTGAGTCAATTATGAATCCAACTGTTCAAGATATTTTAATCCTAGCAGCAGTTGTTTTAATTCGCACGGTAATCTCTTATTTTTTAGAAAAAGAAATCAAAGAAGTGGTATAATAGTCAAAAAGAATGAAAGAGAGACACATAATGGAATTACAACGTTTACAAGAAGTAGTAGAAGCGTATCACTATGATATTCGTCAACCAATCCCAGAACATGAAAATTTACAAACATCTATTAATGTAGAAATGACACCAATTTCAAATTATGAAGAAAAACCAGAAGGCTCATCAGCTATTCAAGCACGTGTGAGATTTCAAATGGCCTTTTCAGAATTTTTAATCAGTGGTTTTGTATCGCAAATCAACTTTATTTTAAACCGAGAAGTAAAAGAACAATCAGACGTTAGCAATGAAGAAGTGCATGAAATTGTACAACCTTTATTTGACTTAATTAAACGTTTGACTTATGAAGTGACAGAGATTGCTTTAGATCGTCCAGGTCTTGAATTAAATTTTGGCGCACAAATGACACCTCCACCAGTTGATGAAAAGGAAGAAGTGTAAGTTTGGTAAACCGTGAAATGAATAATAAAGTTTAGGGGCTAGTGTTGGCCTCTTTTTATGTTACACTAATGGGGAAATCAATATTTGGAGGCAATAAAATGAGTGAGACGAAACTTTATATTGTAAGACATGGAAAAACAATGTTCAACACGATTGGACGCGCGCAAGGTTGGTCAGACACGCCATTAACGAAATTTGGAGAAGCGGGCATTCATGAACTTGGACGTGGGTTAAAAGCTGCTGGAATTGACTTTAAAGCATCTTTTTCATCAGACTCAGGAAGAACAATTCAAACAATCGGCATTATCAAAGAAGAAATGGGTCTTACACACATTCCTTATATGATGGATAAACGAATTCGTGAGTGGTGTTTTGGTTCACTGGATGGTGGTTATGATGGTGAATTATTCGGTGGTGTACTTCCTCGCACAGACGCTTATAAAGGAAAAACTTGGGAAGAAATGGATTTTGAAACAATGGCAAATGGAATTTTAGAAGTCGATACTGCAAACTGGGCTGAACCATGGGAAGTCATTCGTGAGCGCATTTTAACTGGTTTTGAAGACATTGCTTATTCCATTGAAAAACAAGGCGGAGGCAATGCATTAATCGTATCACATGGTTTAACAATTGCTACGTTTTGTTCGTTAATTACCCCAGAAAAACGCCCGAAAGAATTATTGGATAACGGCTCTGTTACGACAGTTACTTATAAAAATGGAGAGTTTACATTAGAAAAAGTAGGCGATATGTCTTACCGTCAAGAAGGAAAAAAATTAATTGATGCACAAAAGTGATTGAATAATTGAATTATTTAAGATAAGATTGATAAAGTTGAACGGGTTAAGCAAATGTATTTCGTTTGCTTAACCTAATTTTTATGAAGGGAAGAAGATTATGGCAAAAAAGGTAACAAATAGCTATGATGACAGTTCCATTCAGGTTTTAGAAGGTCTGGATGCTGTACGCAAACGTCCTGGTATGTATATTGGCTCGACAGATTCACGTGGGTTGCATCATTTAGTCTATGAAATTGTCGATAACTCAGTTGATGAGGCATTGGCAGGATACGGGAAAAAAATTGATATTGTTATTCATGAGGATAATTCAATTTCTGTTCAAGATGAAGGGCGTGGAATGCCGATTGGAAAGCACGTCTCTGGTAAGTCAACAATCGAAGTAATTTTGACCGTTTTACATGCCGGCGGAAAATTTGGTGACGGGGGATACAAAACTTCAGGTGGTTTACATGGTGTTGGTTCATCCGTTGTTAATGCGTTATCCGAGTGGTTAGATGTTTATGTCGTACGTGATGGCCAAGAATATAAACAACGCTTTACAAATGGCGGAAAAGCAGAAGGTGGGTTAAAGAAGCTTGGGAGAACCAAGTTAAAAAATGGCACAAGAGTTCATTTTAAACCCGACCAAAATATTTTCAGCACCACTAAGTTTAATTATGACTTATTAGCTGACCGTATGCGTGAATCTTCATTTTTACTATCAGGTGTAGCAATTAGTCTAACCGACAAACGTGAGGAAGAAAAAAAATCAGAAACCTTTTATTACGAAGAAGGAATCAAAGAATTTGTTCAGTATTTAAATGAAGGAAAAGATAGCTTAACACCAGTCATGTATTTTAGCGGACAAAAAGAAGGCATCGAAGTTGAAATTGCCCTTCAATACAACGACGGCTATTCAGAAAATTTACTTAGTTTTGTTAACAATGTTCGAACAAGTGATGGTGGAACACATGAAACGGGTTTTAGAACATCTCTAACCAAAGCTTTAAATGACTATGCACGCAAAGTGAACTTATTAAAAGAAAAAGACAAAAATCTAGAAGGATCAGATTTTCGTGAAGGATTAGCCGCTGTTTTATCTATTTTAGTGCCTGAAAATTTACTCCAATTTGAATCACAAACCAAAGATAAATTAGGCACTCCTTCAGCAAGAGGAGCAGTTGATTCGGTTTTTTATGAACAATTGGGTTATTTTTTACAAGAAAATGCGGAAATGAGCCAAATGTTAGTCAAAAAGGCCATCAAAGCTCGTGAAGCCCGTGAAGCAGCTAGACGTGCCCGTGAAGAAAGTCGGACGGGGAAAAAACGCAAAAAAGGCGAATCATTACTATCAGGTAAATTAACACCAGCTCAAACACGCAATCCGAAGAAAAATGAACTGTACCTAGTCGAAGGAGACTCAGCCGGTGGGTCAGCCAAACAAGGACGCGACCGAAAATTCCAAGCGATTTTGCCGTTGCGAGGAAAAGTAATCAACACCGAAAAAGCCAAAATTCAAGATATCCTTAAAAACGAAGAAATTAACACGATGATTTACACAATCGGTGCTGGAGTAGGACCGGAATTTAGTGTGGAAGATGTCAATTACGACAAAATTATCATCATGACCGATGCCGATACTGATGGGGCGCATATTCAAGTCTTGTTATTAACTTTCTTTTATCGTTATATGAAACCTTTAATCGAAGCTGGTAAAGTGTATATTGCCTTGCCACCTTTATATAAAGTTTCAAAAGGGACAGGAAAAAAAGCAGTAATCGAATATGCTTGGACCGATGATGAATTAGGTAAAGTAACCAAAAAAGTCGGCAAAGGTTATATGTTGCAGCGTTATAAAGGGCTTGGTGAAATGAATGCCGATCAACTTTGGGAAACGACTATGGATCCTGAGCATCGTATGTTAATTCGTGTCAGAATTGAAGATGCCGCTAGAGCTGAACGCCGCGTCACTACTTTAATGGGTGATAAAGTTGAACCTCGCCGAAAATGGATTGAAAAACATGTCCAATTCACATTAGAAGAGGACAAATCAATCTTAGAATCACCAGAAACAAACCCTACAGAAAGCCTTGAAGAAGTTGAGTTAGAACAAGTCAGCTTATTTGAGATGGAATAGGTGAAAAAATGAGCGCAAAAGAAAATATTCAAGAACTAACACTAGAAGAAGTAATGGGCGAGCGTTTTGGCCGTTACTCTAAATACATTATCCAAGAACGGGCGATTCCAGATATTCGCGATGGTCTAAAACCCGTTCAACGCCGTATTTTGTACTCAATGAACAAAGACGGTAACACCAATGATAAAGCGTACCGTAAATCAGCAAAATCTGTCGGAAATATCATGGGGAATTACCATCCTCACGGTGATTCATCAATTTATGAAGCAATGGTGCGCATGAGTCAAGATTGGAAATTACGTGAAATTTTAATCGATATGCACGGAAATAACGGTTCAATGGATGGCGATTCCCCAGCTGCCATGCGTTATACGGAAGCACGTTTAGCCAAATTAACTTCTGAGTTATTGCAAGACATTGAAAAAGAAACCGTTGATTTTGTGTGGAACTTTGATGATACTGAAAAAGAGCCAACCGTTTTACCAGCGAAATTTCCGAACTTACTTGTCAATGGATCAACAGGAATTTCAGCAGGATACGCAACCGAAATTCCAACGCATAATTTAGGCGAAATCATTGATGGAACCATTCATTTAATTGATAACCCCAATGCAACTTTAGAAAAAATGATGACCTTCATTCCAGGACCAGATTTTCCAACAGGAGCAATCATTCAAGGAAAAGAAGGCATTAAACAAGCCTATGAAACAGGACGTGGGAAGATTGTCTTGCGTGCTAAAACTGAAATTGAAGCAATTCGTGGTGGACGTGAGGCGATTGTGGTTCATGAGGTGCCTTATGAAGTCAATAAGTCGACATTAGTGAAGAAAATTGATGAAATTAAAATCCTTAAAAAAATCGACGGCATCTCAGAAGTACGTGATGAAACCGACCGTACTGGGCTAAGAATTGTGATTGAGCTGAAAAAAGATGCCAACACACAAGGGATTTTAAACTATTTATTTAAACAAACCGACTTACAAGTAAACTATAACTTCAACATGGTCGCAATTGATCACATGACACCTAAGCAAGTTGGTTTAATCCATATTTTGAAAAGTTATATTGAACATCGCCAAAAAGTCATTCAAAGACGTTCACTTTTTGAATTAACCAAAGCCAAAAAACGTGAGCACATTGTTGAAGGTTTGATGAAAGCTTTGTCGATTTTAGATAAGGTGATTAAAACCATTCGTGGTTCAAAAGACAAAAAAGATGCGAAAAATAATTTAATCAATTCTTACCAATTTACCGAAGAACAAGCAGAAGCAATTGTGATTCTACAATTGTACCGTTTAACCAATACCGATATTACAGATTTGAAAAACGAAGCAACGGAACTTGCAAAACGCATTGGTGAATTAGAAGAAATTTTAAACAATGAAAAAACACTTTTAAGCTTAATGAAAAAAGAATTACGAGAAGTGAAAAAAGCTTTCGCATCGCCAAGACTTTCCTTGATTCAAGACGAAATTCAAGAAATCCAAATTGAAACACACGTCTTAATTGCCCAAGAAGAAGTTGCTGTCACCGTTACTCGCGGTGGATATGTGAAACGCTCAGGTATGCGCTCGTATGCTGCTTCAAAACCAGAAGAGCTTGGTATGCGTGAAGATGATTCGCTACTTTTAGCAACCACCGCAAACACCTTGGATCATTTATTACTTTTCACCAATAAAGGAAATCTGATTTATCGCCCAATTCATGAGCTACCAGACATTAGATGGAAAGATATTGGTGAGCATATTTCCCAAACCATCTTAAATTTATCGATGAATGAGTCGATCATCAAAGCATTTACTTATTCCCAAATCGAAGAAAAGAATTTTGTGGTGATGACGAAAGAAGGATTTATCAAACAAACGGCTATGAGTGAATTTGCCCCATGGCGAACGTATAAATCACGTCCAACAAATTTCATCAAGTTAAAAACAACCACCGATGAAGTATTAAACGTTGAATTAGTTGACTCAGATACGCAATTAGATGTCTTTTTAGTCAGCAATCGCGCCTTTGGTTTACGTTATCCATTAGCAGAAGTGCCAGTTGTTGGTAAAAATACAGCTGGTGTGAAGTCCATGAACTTAAAAACAGATGATTTTGTAGTCAATGGCATTACGGTTTACGACGGAGCAGATGAACCTGTTACTATTTTGACCCAACGAGGTGCAATTAAGAGAATGCTCGCTCAAGAATTGCCACAAATCGGACGAGCCAAACGTGGCTTAATGGTTTTACGCGAATTAAAAAATAAACCACATCGTATTGTTTATATGAATCGCTTGATGGATCCACCGCTAAATATTGTGACCAACAAAGGCAACAATATCGCTATTGATGAAACTGCTTATCCAATCGGTGAACGCACAAGTAATGGATCATTTGCCATTGATGAAACTAGTGAAAATGGTGTGTATACAGTTTTTCCAATCAAACAAGCAAATTTAACTCAAGACACTCCATAATTATGTTAAAATGAACCTAGACTACATTGGAGGAATAAAAAATGACTCAAGAAATTACAGGATTAGTCCATTCAACAGAAAGTTTTGGCTCTGTTGATGGACCTGGAATTCGATTTATTATATTTTTACAAGGTTGCAAAATGCGTTGCCAATACTGCCACAACCCCGACACATGGGCATTAAAATCAGCAACTTCAAAAGAACGCACAGTAGATGACGTTTTAAATGAAGCGATGAATTACAAAGACTATTGGGGCAAACGTGGCGGCATTACGGTTTCTGGTGGCGAGGCGATGTTACAACCAGACTTTTTAATCGCTTTGTTCAAACGTGCCAAAGAACTAGGCATTCACACTACCTTAGACTCAAGCGGTCAAACCTTTGTCAGAACTGGTCCAATGTTTGATAAGATTAACGAGTTGATGCAATATACCGATTTAATTTTACTTGATCTTAAGGAAATTGATAATGAAACACACAAAAAAGTAACCGGTATGGGCAACGAACGTGTCTTAGATTTTGCTAGATATTTAGATGAAATTAAAAAACCAATCTGGGTGCGTCATGTATTAGTCCCTGGGTTAACGGATTATGATGAGCATTTAGTTCGCTTAGATGCGTTTATCTCAACTTTAAGTAATGTCGATAAGGTTGAAGTCTTGCCTTATCACACATTAGGTGAGTATAAATGGGAGTCAATGGGTATGGATTATCCGCTAAAAGGCGTGGAACCACCTGTGAAACCTCGGGTGAATAATGCCAATGAGATTTTGCGAACAGCTGAGTATAAAGGGTATCAAACGAGAGTATTTTAGACAAAATGGAAAATAGATGTCGAGTAAAATCGCGTCTATTTTTTTGTTCATCTAATAGTGTTGTTTTTCATCAAGCTACACTTTCTTTAGTACATCGTAATTGATTTGGAGTTTGTGAAATAAAGACGTTAGGGCTTTATTCATTTACGAGTTTTCGTATATTGGCTGCAGACTCGCATGAGGCGTACCGCCACAGCTTCCACACCCCTCCATCCAGTCCTCCGCCCATATACGAAAACTCTCGCTGATTTACATTATTTTAAATGGTTACAGGCTTTTAAAAGCAAAAAACTTTAACCCATTTAAATACTTATGAACCAGTTAAGAATTTTCGACTGGCTTGGATCGGAGCGTGGGTGGGAGCCCTGCCGTAGCACCAAAGGACGACAATGCGCACTAGCCAGAGTTGACGCTTCAGCGTTTACTCTGGCTTGTAGGCTTGCGAGTTGGAATAATTTTTTCAAGCGCCCTTCTTGAAAAAATTATGGAAACGGT
>JAITWV010000123.1 GCA_031285105.1 Streptococcaceae bacterium
ACATTAAGTGACGTTCCAGATGTATCAGTTAACTAATTAAAAAAATTAATCGAGGTAAAGATAAATGGCTTTTAAATCAATCATTATTGAAAAAGGTAACGGTGGTTTTGGTGGACCTTTAACAATCACACCAACTGAAGACAAACACAAAGTATTATATATCACTGGTGGTGGTGAAAAACCTGCAATCGTTGATAAAATCGTTGAATTAACTGGTATGGAAGCTGTAAATGGTTTCAAAACAACTATTCCAGACTCAGAAGTAGCCTTAGCAATCGTTGACTGTGGTGGAACTTTACGTTGTGGTATTTACCCTCAAAAAAATATCCCAACAGTAAACATCGTACCAACTGGTAAATCAGGTCCTTTAGCAAAATACATCACAGAAGAAATCTATGTATCAGCAGTAGGCGTAAACCAAATTCGTTTAGCTGACGAAAGTGAAGCAGCAGCGGCAGCAACTAAAGTAGAAGCTCCTAAAGAAGATGCTTCATGGGATACAACGAAAAAAATCTCTGAACAAAAAGCAGCACAAGGAAACATCTTAGCTAAAATTGGTATGGGTGCAGGTAAAGTTGTAGCAACATTTAACCAAGCAGCTCGTGATGCAGTTCAAACAATGATCCAAACAATCTTACCATTCATGGCATTTGTATCATTATTAATCGGTATTATCAATGGATCAGGTATTGGTACAGTTATTGCCAACACAATGGTTCCAATGGCAAACAATATTGTCGGTATCGTAATTATCGGATTTATCTGTTCATTACCATTCTTATCACCATTCTTAGGCCCTGGTGCGGTTATTGCCCAAATTATTGGTACATTAATCGGTGTTGAAATTGGTAAAGGACACATCGCTCCACACTTAGCATTACCAGCATTATTTGCTATCAACACACAAAATGCTTGTGACTTCATTCCAGTAGGTTTAGCATTAGAAGAAGCAAAACCTGAAACAGTTGAAGTAGGTGTACCAGCCGTATTGTACTCTCGTTTCTTAAATGGTGTTCCTCGTGTATTAGTAGCATGGGTAGCATCAATTGGACTTTACCGTTAAGAAATACAAATAATCGCTCTTATTACAAGCGTTAGCCAAGTGATTTGTCACCTAACGCTTGTGTCTCATTTAGGAAGAAGGATAAAAATATGTCAAAAATTTATGAAACTAAAGTAACATCAGTAGGACCAAACGCAGCAGACTTTTTATCAGAAGGAATGATTATTCTTTTTGGCGAAGAAGCTCCAGAAATGTTAGCAGATTTTTGCTACAATATCGTGCGTAACGAAATCGTTGGAGGAAACATTGTTGCTGGCGGAACGTTAAAAATTGATAACCAAGAATTTGTAATTACTGCAGTGGGAAATGTAGTAGAACAAAATTTAGTAACTTTAGGTCACATCACTGTTAAATTTGACGGTGCTGACAATGCTGAATTACCAGGAGCTTTACATGTGAAAGCAACTGGCGACATCACTATTGGTGAAAATTCAGTGATTGAAATCTTTGCATAAAAACTACATAAATCGGGTGCTTAATTTTAAGTGCTCGATTTTTTAGCGTTATTTAACCGTATTATATTTGTATCTAGCGGTTGTTTGTACTACTATGGATTTAATTAATCACATTTTACTAAGGAGTGTTAACGTATGAGTGTCGTTATTCAACAAAAAGAATTTTTACAACTGCTTGGTGTACATAAAACCATTTTACTAGAAGAAGTGGAAAAAAATTTAGGACTAACCAAACGAACCATTCGCTTAATGATTGAATCTTTTGATATTGAATATCCACAAATTTTTCAAGTGATCGAAAAAGATGGATATGTAGAACTACTTTTAAAAGATAAACAAGTTTTTGATCAATTGTTAAATGAAAATATGTTAGCAGACTCTGATTTTAATTCATTTCATAAAAGACAAGCGGTGATTATTGACTTATTATTAAAAGAAAACGATTATCTTTCAAGTGATTATTTAGCTGAAGAAGTACAAGTCAGTCGCCGAACTTTAACACGTGATATTGGACAACTAAAGCAATTATTGTCTATTTATGATTTGAAGTTAGAATCAAAGCATGGTGTTGGAGTGAAGATTAGCGGTGATGAGTTGAATTTACGTTTGTTGACTTTTTATGAATCACTTGATTTTTTAGATGAACCTTATCAGTTGAGTGAAGAAATTGAACAAATTATTGAGCGAATCATTCAAAAAAATAAACTTTCTTATGAAGTCGGACATTTATTAAGAAAAGCGATTATTGTTAGTTTTTTAGGGAAAAATTCAGAATTGATCTCAGAAAATCTTACCTATTTTCGCACTTCATTTGTTAAAGATGAATTAATTGATCTACTTATTCAAGCTGTTGAAAAAAAATTGGAAAGAACGTTATCAGAAAATGAAAAAATATTTTTGACTTTTCCTTTAAATTTAGGTTTGTTTCCAAAAAGTTTTCCTCAAGAACATCTATTAGAATTAACCAAGAAAGCGCTAGTTGAAACTGTTTATGAATACAATTTAAAATTTTCAGTTGATGAAACCAACGCCTTATTGAACAATCATTTGTTGCATATGATAAACCGTACCATTATGAAATATCATCGAGTGGATACGCTGTTGAGACAAGATTTATTAAAAAGTTCTTTTGCAGCAGTCGTTTCAGCACATTTTTTAAATACCTTACAAAAAAGCATGGATATGAACATTCATCAAAGCGAAACGATTCTTTTATCAACGTGGTTTGAATTAATTTTAGCCCGTTCAACCAAGCCATTAATTAGAAAAATTGCCTTAGTTACTCAAGGAGGATTTTCGTTTAATGAATTAATTTTGCATGAATTAAAAAATTTCTTTGGTTTAAATATTGAAGTGGAATTTTATAATTTAAATAATCACCCACACTATGATGAGATGATGCGCAATTTTGATTTAGTTTTTACGGATAATTTGTTGCATCAAACGGATTTAGATGAACCACTTTTTTCCTTAAGTATTGTCACAAAAG
>JAITWV010000134.1 GCA_031285105.1 Streptococcaceae bacterium
ACCCTAAAAAAATCTCAAGAGTAGTTAAAAAACATACGGGCATGACTTTTAGAGACTACACCATTCAATTAAAGATGGAATTTGCACAAAAATATTTAAATGAACAAAAATATAGTAAAGAAGAAATTTCTCTCATGCTTGGTTATAAAGAGCCACGTTTTTTTCTGGCGGCTTTAGCAAGATATAAAAAAAAGAAAAAACGAGGCAAATAAACCTCATTTTTCTTAAAATCTAAATCCTTTTACCTTAAATGCTGTCACAAATAAGACCACAAAGACCATAATATTCGCCAAAATAATTAATAACGATTGTCCAAAGTTTGCTGATAAATCACTCACAACAGTGTTAATTTGGATATTAAATAAAAATTGTGAAAAGCGGTAAACATGCTCATTGAACTGTCCAAACATTGGTAAAAACATCAAACCCATACCAACTGGCGTACTCATGGCGATGGCTTTTTGTTGATTGTCGCAAAAAATTCCAATGGTCATTCCTAAAGTCATCGAAGCGATTAACCCTAAAATCATAACTAACACAAATCCAAGCAACTCAACACCTGTGTACCCACCAATAAAAGCAAATGCACCGGTCACTAGTAAACTCAACGAAAGATAAGCACCTGCTGTTCCGATTAAGTAAGAATGAGGTTTCACACCCGCCATCATCAAAAAGCGTAATGTTTTATACTCGCGGTCTGTTGCTACAGCTGCGGCCATTTGCATAATCAGCACCATACCCGCAAACATCGCAGCAAAAGTTCCAACAAACATATCATTTGGCGTATATGGATCTGGTTTAGCAATAAATTCGGTCATGATAAACGCTAATACTGGAAAAGCGATAAAGTTTCCAAGTGAGCTAAAATTAACCATCGTGTCTTGAATCACTGATTTAAAGATCGCAATTTCAGCTTTAAATGGGTTTAATCTTACTGTTTGATTGTTTTCATCTGTTTTAAAAATTCCTACTTGTGCTTTCATTATACTAATGCCACTCCTGTCTTTTGAATGAATACTTGTCCTAAGTCTGGAACTGTCTTGAAGGCATTGTATCTTTCACAAACCTCGTAAGGTGTTCCTTCTTCAACAATCACGCCTTTATTTAATAATGCTACATAATCACATAATTCTACTGCTTCTTGCATATTGTGGGTTGTCATAAAAATTGTTGCGCCATTTTGTTGCAGTCCACGTATAAGTTCATGAATTCCTTTGGCGGTGCTTGGGTCTAGTCCTGAAGTTGGTTCATCTAGAAAAAGAATTTTTGGGTTATGTAAAATGGCTCTTGCTAATCCTAGGCGTTGACGCATACCTTTTGATAGCTTAGCAACTGGCTTTTTCGCTGCCTCGCTTAAACCAACTTGTGCTAATGTTTTTGAAATATGTTCTTTTTTCACTCCATAAATTCCTGCATATAACTCTAAATTTTGATAAGCGCTTGTTTTGGGATTGAAACCATCTTCATCTAGCATTAATCCCGTTTCGATTGCACTTGCACCTAGATGCCAAGTACCTGAATCGGCTATTTCTTGTTTCGTTAAGATATTGATAATCGTTGTTTTCCCCGCACCAGATGGACCAAGTAAACCGAAAATTTCTCCTGAATTCACCTTAATATTGACATCTGTTAATACTTTTTGTTCTCCAAAACTTTTTTCGATATTTTGTAATTCAATCATTTTCTAACTCCTCTTAACTATGTAGATGCTATAATTTCTTTATTGAGTAAGGAAGTAACCTCTTGGGCATCCTCAACACCAATGATAATCCGTGAAAAATCTTCCATTTGTTTTAATTCTACAACAATGGCTTCATCGCCTTTTTTCAAATCGTAAAACACTCTACCTTCTTCTTGATCAAAAATCCCACCTGCATAACCTGGGAAATTCGTTCCAATCAATATACGTCTTTGTAATAGTGCTGGCATTAATTCACTCGTTTGGTTAATTGCCTCAATTGATTTGATTTGACTTAATGGAACAGCTAATTCGCTTTTCATTGTTGCGAATTTTCTTATACCTTTCATATTTACTACTAATTGATTGTCCTTGATTTCTACTCTTGCCATGATTATTTCCTCTTTCCTTAAATTAATTCTCTTATATGTAAATTATGGTAAAAATACTACGATAAACACAATCACTGCAATAACTTTTTCTTTCGTTGATAAATTCTTCCAGTTGCTTGGGCTGTATTTTTCTTTGATTGCTGTGAATTTTTCTTTCATTATGTAATTCCTCCAAAATAATTTCTATGATTTTTTAACTTCTTCTTTCATATATGTAACACAAATCAGATAGAGAATTAATGCTCCACCTGTATTCCACGGTTGATTACCTGAAATAAGGCTTGAGATAAGTAAAATAGCTAAAATCATAATTGAACGGTTTAAAAATAGTTTCTTCATTTCCTTTTCTCCTCATATTTATAATAAGTTTTCGATAAACATCTAACTGTTTCGTTAAATATAGATTAACATATCATTAAAACACTTGTCAACGATTTTCGATAAATATCTAATTTTTTTTGCGTTTGGCGAAAACTATGTTAGAATGAACTTATCTAATAAAAGAAAGGAAAAGAAAAATGCATATAATTAAAAACGAGCCAAACCCTATATTTGAAACGCTTTGGTTACTACATACTAGTCAACATGGACAAGAATTTGATGAACTATTTATTCAATCATTAAGTGATTTAGGTTTAGATGGAAAAGAAATATTCGAGACAAAGTTTGATGATTATCGAAAATATGTTCATTCTTTTACTGAAAATCGAAAAGATAGTGAGTTTGATGATTTTTTCTTTGGAGAACCTAAGGAAAGTATTATTACAATTCTTTTATTTCTTTTGATTGATATGCCTGAATTATTCGATGATTTTGAAGCGATAACAGATGAGAAAATCAATGAGTATTTAGTCGCAGTTGTTGGCGAGTCCCTACAAATGAAAGAAGAGGAATATGCCGAAATTATCACCTTTGAGCAAATTTTTTCATTATTAATGAGTTCTCCTTTACCAGATGGTATGAAATGGAAATTATCAAGTGTCATGCGTGAGCCAAGAAAATACATCGGCGCATTGGTTGAACAAATTAACGATAATCTTCCAAATTTTGAAGCTGCTTACTCCTTGGTAAAAGACAATCTCGCGCCTTTCATAAAAGATTACGAGCGTGTGATGGAAAACAAATCCGACAAAGCATTTTTTGATTTAGTAGACAAAGCTTATGATGACGAGGTGACTATTTATCCAACTATTATTCAACCAGTGATTCTGATGGCCCTAACTGGAAGTGCTTATTACGGATTATTAGTTGATTCCATTATTCGTGGAGACTCTTATGAAAGTAGGAAAAATACAATGTTGATGCAGTTTAAAGTATTAAGTGATAACTCTAAATTTACTATCTTACGCTCTATCAAAGAAGAACCAAAATATTCAACACAGCTTGTGGAAGAATTGCATCTAAGTGCTTC
>JAITWV010000096.1 GCA_031285105.1 Streptococcaceae bacterium
GGAGGTTTTTACATTATTCGACTGAAAATTATGGTTAAAAAATCGTTTTGTCCCAGCCTCTATTTTCAATAAAATTTAATCTAAAATTATATCCACTTCCCCTGAACTCACATCAATTGCTCCATAAAGATATAAAACAAGTCCTAATACTGCAAAAACCGCCCCAATTTGTAACATAAAAATCACGCCAAAATTATCATGTAAAAAGCCACCAAGTAAATTGCCCACAACCGAACCTACTGTATTCGCTCCGGCAATTAAGGCTTGTCCTTTGACTTTATCATGATCTTTCATGCGACTATTTACATAATAAACGACTGCTGGTGTAATAACTGCAAATGAAAAGGCTTGAAGGAGCTGAATGAGATTGACCATCATCACACTACCCGCACTTAAAATAAGAATCGCTCTAAGAACATAAAAGGCTGCACCGATTTTTAGTAATTTGGTAATTTTCATTCGATGAGCCAAAAATGAAAATCCAAGCATCACTGGTAACTCAGAAATGGCACTAATGGATAATGACAAGCCAAAATCACTTTGCGTTCCTCCAACTCGAAGCAATACTTGCAGTAAATAAGTAAACAACATCGTATGGAAAACAAAAATAAAGACCTGTCCTAATAAAAATGGGAAAAAGCGTTTGTACTTACCAACAAATTGAAGGAACGTTTGCTTGTCCTCTTCATGAGCGATATGTTTCATTTTTTGCACATCAATTTTAGGAAACAAGCGTACACTTAAAAACAATAAAATAGTAAAAAGAATGGACATAACTGGAATCGCACTCGCACTAAACTGAGCAATGACTAAGCCAACTAATGAAGTCATTCCAGCAAAGGCTAACGAACCCACCCCACGAGTTACCCCAAAATTAATCTGAATGCCAGCGTTAATATACTCAAAAATCAAGGCATTAACCAAAGGCGCAACACAAGAAAGCGTGATAGATATCAAAGCAAAAACAATTGAAACCAACAGGAGATTGTTTGGAATGATTAAAAAAACTCCTAATAAAACCAATGCAAGAACACTTAGTCCTGAAATAATGGACTTAACCGAAAAATTATGTGAATTATCCGCAAAAGTACCAATCATTGGTTGCAAAATAGCCGTGATAATTCCGCCAATTGCTAGTAATAATCCGATTTGTGTCGTTGAAAAACCTCGATCAGTTAAAATAACAACGGCAAAAGCCATAATCGAACCAAATGCTGCAAAATAAACAGATTGTAAAATGGCAGATTTGATGGTGAGTGATTTATTGGACATATATATGTACTCTCCTTTTTCTTTATACTTTATTATCAAAGTTTTTAAGCGGAATTACAAGATGAAAATGGAGCTTTGACGTTTATATTTCATTTAACTTTGATATAATTAACAATAAACGTCTGTAAAAAGACAAGGGGAAAAATATGAAAAGTAATTCAATCAAATGTGTCATTTTCGATTTGGATGGCACGCTTTTAGATACGGAAACGATTTTTGTTGAAGGATATGAACGAGCGCTTAAAAGACGTCACATTCCAATCAACAAAGAAGAAATTCAAAGTTGGGTGGGAAAAAGTTCAGAATCGACACTAACCAAAATTGATGCCTATACGAAAAATCGTTATCTGTCAGAAATCATCCGAATGGAGCGTATTCAATATTTCAGAGAATGTTTTGAGCAAAGAAAATTGCAGCTCAAGCCTTATGCCAAAGATATCTTAAATTTTTGCGGATTGAACCATTTAAAAATCGGTCTAGCAACATCAATGGCAGAAAATCTAGGTGTGGAAATTTTAACTTATTTTGAGCTATTCGATATTTTTGATTTTATTGTTTTTGGCGATCATGTCAAAGAATTAAAGCCAGCACCTGACCTTTATAATCGTGCCGTTTCTCGCTCAGGTATTGCACGCGGGGCATGTTTGGCAGTAGAAGATTCAGAGTCTGGCGTTGATGCCGCACTTGCAGCAAAATTAAAAGTCGTGCAAGTAGTTGATTTAACACACAATCTAACAAGAATTCATCAAGGTGCAATGAAGCATTTGACCAGTTTAGATCAGTTGAAACTTGTTTTGATGGAGATGAACGATGAAGTTTCCTTGCTTGGAAATGTTTAAAAGAAGTTGGTTTTTATGGAACCAGCTTTTTTTGTTTGGAATAGACAAAAAAGTATAAAAAGTATAAAATTAAAATGAAAGTATAAAAAGTATAAAACAAAAAGAAAAGTATAAAAGGAGAGTGGAAATATGATTGAAAACCCATTTAATCCATCATTTGGCGAAAGACCAGAGCGATTTATCGGACGTGAACAAATCATTAGTAATTTTGTTAAATCCTTAAAAAATCCAAATAGTCCATGGAAAACAAGTATCATCACTGGAATTCGTGGTTCAGGCAAAACAGCAATTCTAGCCGATATCACAAAAGAATTTGCACAAGACAAGTCAGTTATTACGGTTTCAATGGATGCCTCAGACAATCTTTTGGAAGACGCCTTATCTCGTTTATATTATAAATTACCTAAAACGATAGTTGAAGAACTTTCAGGCACCATCGAATTTTCATTTTTAGGAATGAAAGCAGGTATTCAACAAAATGGACAAAATATGCCAAGTTTTTTAGATAATTTCAGCTATCAATTGATGCAAATGTTGAAAATTTTACAAAAAAAAGAGATAAAAGTCTTATTTCTTATCGATGAAATTCAACGCCACACAGGTCAAATGCGAACTTTTGCTTCAACTTATCAAATCCTTAAACGAGAAGGTTTCCAGGTTTACATGATGATGGCAGGGCTCCCTCAAGCACTCAGTGATGTATTAAATGATGACTTATTAACTTTTTTAAATCGTGCCAAACGTGTCCAACTAGAAAACATTCCAGTAAATATTGTCACAATTGATTATATGCAGGCTTTTCAAAAACGCAATCTCAATTTAAGCGAACATTTTTTTGAACAAGCAGCTCAAGCAACTCTAGGTTATCCTTATTTGATGCAACTGATTGGTTATTATTTGTGGGAAAATGCTGATGATGAAATGAACGATTTGGCACTAAAAAAAGCAATCATACAAGCCAAAGAAGAAGTTTTCCAAAACGTAGCAGATATTATGTTTCGTGCTTTATCAGAAAATGACCAGGCTTTTCTTTTTCATATGGTGCAAGATACGAACTTTTCAACCATCAAAGACATTCAAAAACGATTTGGTGAAAGTAAAGGATATGTGGGGGTTTATCGCAAAAGATTGATTGATGTTGGTGTGATTGAAGTACTTGGGCATGGGAAATTAGGGTAACGCAACAGTTACAAAGAATGTATTAAAAAGTATATTTTCTATACATTCTATATAAATAGATAACTGACAGCCCTGCTCATACAGCGATGTGTGAGTACATGGTGTTAATTGCTTTGAACTCCTAAAGCTCAACAACCCAAACAGTAGTTGGAAACGACAAGCTGCAGTGGTGCGAAAGCGAAAAAAACAGTTGAGATAGACTAAGCTGAAAAAAAAGCTATTCAGTGCCTAGATGAGAAAAATAGTGAACGCTAGGAAACGGTAGTGCTAAGGTCACGCTTTTCCCAATGATTTTTGTTGGGACAAGTTGCGTAATGGATGTTTAGCAGGGAAAGCCCTAAACCTTAATCAAGGCATGGGAGACCTTCAACGACTATCTGGTTGTGCCAGAGTAAAGCCCGAAGCAAATGCGGGAAGAAAAATACCACTACTCATGGATTTGAGTAGAACATATAGTCTGCACTTATATGAAAGTATAAGCAGTTC
>JAITWV010000174.1 GCA_031285105.1 Streptococcaceae bacterium
TTAGTTGCTGCGTATATCAAAATTTTTAGCATTTTTTACACCCATTTATTTTAAAAATATATATAATTTATTATAGCAATTTTTTTTAGGGGAAAAGTATTATTAAATTTTTAAAAACGACCAGATACCGCTGGCAACCTGACTTAGCTGCAAGCGTCATTTATTGGTCGTTAACGTTTAGTGTTTTATTTTTAAGTATGATTTTTACGCTTGAAAAAACCTATATTTATTGGGTGAGCTTTGTTGTATTTGGTGTTTTCTTATTGATGGTTTTTATTGGCACAAGAAGATATTTTTACTTTAATGAATACAATGAACTTGTCTCTAGTGGTTTATCTAAGAATCATCGTGGGAAATTTCCAGTTGAAAAATTGCGAAAAGTCTATGTTTCAAAAGCAGGTATTAAATTAGTTAGTCCAAAATGGGAAACAGGCGAAATTTTTCATATGCGTTCTTGGCGTAAAAAAGCATTTATTCAAGCGATTGAAGAACACGAAAAATTTCAAGGGAAAATTGAATACGTAGAAGAGCTGTATTTGTGAAAGTTTACAAATACAGCCTCTTTTTTATTCAGAAAGGTGGATATCATTTTTAAGTTTTTCAATATCTAAATTCGTTTCGATAAATCGTTTACTTCTGGTGGGGAAATGTTGAACTAACTCTTCAATTTGTCCAAGTTCTACATCCACTTCATCTGCTACATAATCTATGACATGTCCGCCAAATTGATGTGAGTCGTCTAAAAAATGCAAATGGAACCCTTCGACTGAAACGCCATGAAACAAAGCTGGCGTAAAAATACCGACAATACTACCGCGAATATTTTCTTTTGTATATTCCGGTTGATTTGCGGCTATTTCAACAAACGCTTTCGAATAAGGACGCTCTTGTTTAGGGACCATGCGAACGTGCATTTTTTTGAAAGTACCACTCATTTTAATCGAATAAAACAAATTTTCCCCATTCATTTGCTCGATAATTTGTTGATTGATTTTTTGATCAGTTGTATTTGTCATTTTAAATTGATGCGTTGGATGATGCGTAACGACAGCACCATAAGGAACGAGCTCATCACCAGTTAGTTCAATAACCGTATTATTTGAACGTGCTTGAAATGCTTGACCATCAATGATAATCAACTCTCCATCAATATCATCTAACGTGCCAATACCGCTGTTGCCATGTTTCATTAATTCATTTAGCTTCAGTGTTCCTTCATATAATCCACCCATTAAAGCAAGCAAGGTACTATGTTGATATAATTTCATAACCAAACCCTCCATTCGTCAATTATCTTAATACAAATCAAGGAATTTTGCACTTTTCTTATCTTTTTAGCAAAATTTAGGTACAATAGACATACAAAAAAGGAATCGAGGACAAGAAAAAATGAGTTTTGATGGAATATTTACCCATTTAATCGTCAAAGAATTAAGCGAGTCACTAGTTGGTGGCCGTATTAATAAAATTCATCAACCCTATGAACAAGAGTTAGTTTTAATCGTTCGTTCAAAAGGAAAAAATCAAAAATTACTGCTTTCTGCTCATCCGTCATTTGCTCGCGTGCAAGTAACCAATATGGCGTTTAATAATCCAGATACCCCACCAAATTTCTTAAAGCTAACCAGGAAATTTTTAGAAGGTGCTTTTCTATCTGAAATTGAGCAAATTGAAAACGACCGTGTGATTCATTTTCATTTTACACGGCGTGATGAACTGGGTGATTTGCAAAATATTGTCTTAATTGCGGAAATTATGGGACGTCATTCGAATATTATTTTAGTAAATAAGGACTCAGGCAAAATTATGGAGTCCATTAAACACGTTGGCTTTTCGCAAAACACTTATCGGACGATTTTACCAGGAAGTGACTATATTGCCCCCCCTAAGCAATTAGCCAAAAATCCATTTACTGCACCCAAAGAATATATATTTGAAAAATTATCAACAGCTAATGAGATTACTGGTAAGTTTCTTCAAGCAAATTTTCAAGGTTTGGGAATGGATACCGCAGCGGAATTGGCAACAAGATTAAATGCCAAGCCAAATGAAAAAATCCCCACTTGGCAAGAGTTTTTCACGGAGTTAAATGAGATAAAACCAACATTAGCTCAAAAAAATGAAAAAGAGTTCTTTACCCCACTTGTCTTTCAAACAATTCCAGACAATAAACAAATCTTTGGAAACTTAAATGACTTATTAGATGCTTACTATCAAGACAAAGCGGAAAAAGACCGTGTCAAACAGCAAAGTGGTGCGCTTTTACATCGTTTGGAACAAGAAGTTAAAAAGAATCAAAATAAATTAATCAAACTGGAAGAAACAATTGCTGAAAGTGAAAATGCTGAGATGTATCGTCAATATGGTGAATTGGTGACGGCATTTGTATCAAGTATTCCTCGTGGATCAAATTCAGTGAAATTAAATAATTATTATGATGAAAACAATGCGGAAATTGAAATTGTGTTAGATCCAGCTATCTCGCCTGCTGCCAATGCGCAAAAATACTTCCAACGCTATCAAAAACTAAAAGCTGGTGTGAAGATTATTCAAGAACAAATGGAGCACACCAACCAAGAAATTGAATATTTACAAAGTGTTCTTTCCATGATGGAAAATGCAACCCCAATGGATTTACCTATTATTCAAGAAGAGTTATTGGCTCAAGGTTTCATTAAGCGTAAAACAAATGAGCGCAAGAAACCAAAAGCATCGCAACCACAAAAATTCTTATCAAGTGATGGCACAGTTATTTTAGTTGGTCGAAATAACCTACAAAATGATCAACTGACTCTAAAAACAGCCAAGAAAACTGACTATTGGCTACATGCTAAAAACATTCCAGGTAGTCATGTGATCATTCAAAGTGACAATCCAACAGATGAAACAATTACCGAAGCGGGTGTATTGGCTGCTTACTTTTCAAAATATCGGTTAAGTAACTTGGTGCCGGTTGATTTGATTCAAGTGAAGTATATTAAAAAACCAAATGGGTCAAAACCAGGGTTTGTTGTTTATGAAGGGCAAAAGACAATTCATGTGACTCCTGATAAGGATATTATTGAAAAGTTACAAAGAACAAATGAACCTTAAGAAGGATCTTTTTGGTAACATATTTATTATTTAAATTATCAACAATTTATGTTAGAATGGGTCGGAACGTTTACAAGCGTTAGTAAGCTTATTAGTATAAGAAAATGGTGAAATGATAAATATGAAAAAGAAAATTGTTATTGATGGCGGAAAAAAACTAAGTGGTACAATCGCCATTAACGGAGCGAAAAATTCAGTAGTTGCTTTAATTCCAGCTGCCATTATGGCAAATTCCCCTGTTACTTTAGAAGGTGTTCCAGATATTTCAGATGTTGAAAGTTTAACAAAAATCATTGAGTTAATGGGTGCAAAAGTTGAGCGTCAAGGTGATACAATGATGATTGACCCAACAGGTGTAAAGTCAGTACCTATGCCATATGGAATCATCAATTCATTTAGAGCCTCTTATTATTTTATGGGTGCGTTAGTGGCAAAATTTGGTGAATCGGTTGTTGGCTTGCCAGGTGGTTGCAATTTAGGTCCTCGTCCGATTGATTTACACGTCAAAGGTTTTGAAGCTTTAGGAGCACAAGTTGACAATAACTTTGGTGCCATGTATTTAAAAACAGGTGAGCAAGGTTTACAAGGCACACATATTTTTATGGATAATGTGTCAGTTGGTGCGACAATTAATGTCATGTTAGCTGCTGTTCGTGCAAAAGGGCGTACAGTGATTGAAAATGCCGCTCGTGAACCTGAAATTATTGATGTGGCGACTTTGTTAAATAATATGGGCGCTAAAATTCGGGGTGCGGGGACAGACGAAATTCGAATTACAGGAGTCGATGAATTGCATGGCACCCGTCATTCAGTTATACCAGATCGCATTGAAGCAGGAACTTATCTTGCAATGGCTGCAGCACTTGGTGAAGGTGAAGGGATTACCGTTGAAAATGTTTTGTATGAGCATTTAGAAAGCTATATTGCAAAACTTCAAGAAATGGGTGTTGAAATGACCATTCGTGAAGATTCGATTACCGTTCATCCAGTCAAGGATTTAAAAATGACCAAAATTGTGACTTATCCATATCCTGGATTTGCCACTGATTTACAACAACCTATTACGCCTTTATTGTTAATGGCTAATGGAGTTGGGGAGTTACGTGATACAATTTATGAAAAACGAGTGAATCATGTGCCTGAACTTGCTCGTATGGGTGGTAATATCAGTGTTGAAGGCAATCGTGTAATCATTCAAGGTCCATCTAAATTACAAGGTGCTAGTGTTAAAGCAAGTGATTTACGTGCTGGGGCAGCTTTAGTTACAGCAGGTTTAATTGCCGAAGGGACAACCACTGTCTATGATGTGGAACACGTGTTGCGTGGGTATGATAAGATTATTGAAAAGTTGACGTCTTTGGGGGCAAACATTCGTCTTGAAGATTGCGAAGAAGGGGAATATATTGGATAATATTTTAACAATGACCGATCTTGAGCAGCTTACTTTAAAGAAAATTTATGAGTATGCGCGCGAATACAAGATCACAAATTACTCGAAACTGAATAAAAAAGAATTATCACTAGCTGTATTAAGAGCACAAGCACAAGACCGTGGCTTTTTTGTCATGGAAGGAGTACTTGACTTAATTACAACACGAGATAGAGAAACTGGAAGAACGGAAACATTTGGCTTACTTCGTCCGATTAACTACTCACAATCAGAAGAAGATGTCTATGTTTCTAATTCACAGATTACTCGCTTTGGTTTGCGTGAAGGAGATTTGGTTTCAGGAAAAGTTCGTCCGCCAAAAGGTAGAGAAAAGAACTATGGGTTAATGCAAGTAGAAGCTGTTAACGGCAAAGCACCAGAAGAAGCCAAACAACGCGATCATTTTCCAGCATTAACAGCACTTTATCCAGACACTCATTTAAAATTAGAAACCACTCAAGGCAGACTATCAACGCGTATGATTGATATGTTGGCACCAGTTGGTTTTGGACAGCGTGGCTTGATTGTTGCTCCGCCAAAAGCAGGAAAAACGTCTATTTTAAAAGAGATTGCTAATGGAATTACCACAAATTATCCTGATGTAGAATTAATTGTATTATTAATCGATGAAAGACCAGAAGAAGTAACCGACCTAGAGCGTTCAATCAAAGGAGAAGTAGTTTCTTCAACTTTTGATAAAGAACC
>JAITWV010000229.1 GCA_031285105.1 Streptococcaceae bacterium
TACACGTAATGGATTCACCAGCAAGTTCATTGTCAATGGATAATAATATCGACTTGGTTGTTTTCAATTTAAACGAAAAAGGAAATATTAAACGTGTTGTTCTGGGTGAAAATATTGGAACAACTGTTCATAATTAATTATAGTGGTGAAACAAATATTGAACTCGGAAAGATGAAAGGAAAGAAAAATGGCAGACATTCTTACAACAGCTCAAGAAAAAATGGAAAAAGCAGCTGACAATTTATTACGTGAATTTGGACATATTCGTGCAGGACGTGCGAATGCTTCATTATTAGATCGTATTCAAGTAACTTACTACGGAGCACCAACCCCATTAAACCAAATCGCTTCAATTCAAATTCCAGAAGCGCGTGTTTTGTTAATTACTCCATTTGACAAAACAATTATTAAAGACATCGAACAAGCAATTTCAGCAAGCGATATCGGCATTACACCAATGTCAGACGGAAATGTGATTCGCTTAGTGATTCCTCAATTAACCGAAGAACGTTGTAAAGAATTAGCAAAAGAAGTGGGCAAAATTGCGGAATCAGCAAAAATTGCCGTGCGTCATGTGCGTCGTGATGCGATGGATCAAGCGAAAAAAGAAGAAAAAACATCAGCAATTACCGAAGATGATTTACGTAATTATGAAAAAGACATTCAAAAAATTACCGATGATGCAATTAAAAATATTGACAATTTAACAACTGAAAAAGAAAAAGAATTATTAGATGTATAAATTTACGAAGCCTGATTTTCGGGCTTTTTTTGTTAAGATTCTTAATAAATTTAAAAAAGGTAGTGAAACCTATATGGGACTATGCTATAATTAGCAACAGATTTTGTGTATTATGTATGCAAATGAACCTAATCACTAGGTAGAACCTTAATAGTTTAATATTGAAATACATTCGGAGGTCCCAAATGAACGCAACACTGATTGGTATAATCATTGCGGTTGTAGTCATCGTCGGCATCGCTTATGGTGTCAGCTTTGTATTCCGCAGAAGAAACAACGAACGATTGGATTTATTAGAAGAGCGCAAAGAAGCGTTATTTGACTTACCAATTGTAGATGAGATTGATGATGTGAAGAAAATGCACCTTGTTGGTCAATCACAAAATACCTTCAGAGAGTGGAACCAAAAGTGGACAGATATTTCAACCACTTCATTTGCGGACTTGGAATCTCAAATTTTTGAAATCGAGCATATGAACGATACTTTCCGTTTGTTGAAAGCTCAAAATGCAATCGAAACAGCCAATGCGCAAATCGATTACATGGAAGGTGAAGTCGAAGATATTCGTGCAGGTCTAAAACAACTTCGTGAATCGGAAGAAAGAAATTCTTTAGCCGTTCAAGAAGCATTAGATATTTACGAAGATTTAAAACAACGCCTTCAAGATGAAAAAGACCAATACGGAGTAGCAGCAAGCGAAATGGAAAAACTGTTGTTAAATATCGAAATTGAGTTTACTCAGTTCGTGACTTTAAACACAACAGGTGATCCAGTTGAAGCACGCAAAGTTTTAACGAAAGCAGAAGAAGATACATTCATTCTTAAAGGAAAAATGGATCGTATTCCGTCATTAGTAGCTGGTCTGACAACAGACTATCCTGCACAGATTGAAGAAATCCAAGCAGGTCATAAGCAATTACTTGAGCAAAAATTTGTATTCCCAGAAAGCGATATTGAACCTCGTATTTTCCATGTGAGAGGTCAAATTGATGATGCGAAAGCTGATTTAGAAAAGACTGACTTAGACGTTGTTGAAGAAATTACAAGTAACATTGAAGAAGATATTGATGCATTATACAATATTATGGAACGTGAGATTGCAGCACGTACGTATGTTCAACAAAATGCTACTCAAGTAGTAAGTTATATTGATCATGCACGTACAAACAATCGCAAACTTTTAATCGAATTAGATCACATTTCACAAAGTTATACATTAAACAACAATGAATTAGGTCGCGCACGTGGCTACCAAACTGAAATTGAAGAGCTAGATAAACAACAAACAATCATGAATGCACAGTTAGAGGATAATAAAGTTGCCTTTTCTGTTGCGAAACAATTCTTTGTTGATAGCTATAAAGTTTTAGATGATATTGAGGCTCAACAGGTTCAAATCTCTGAGGATATTAAGCAATTACGTGCTGGTGAAAAAGTGGCTCAAAAACGTGTGGATGAGTTTGAGTTCAAACTTAGAAACATCAAACGTTATGTTGAAAAACAACGCTTACCTGGCTTACCAAGTGACTATTTAGAGTTTTTCTTTGTAGCAAGTGATCGCGTCGAGCAATTAGCAACTGAGTTGAACAAAATCCGTATCAATATGGACGAAATCAACAAACTTGTGAAATATTGCCAAGAAGACGTAGAAATCCTACAAACAAAAACAAACGAAATGATTGATTACGTAGCGCTTGCAGAACAAATGATGCAATATGCGAATCGTTATCGTCATAACAATCCTGTCATTGCAGCAGCGATTGAAAAATCATTGAGTTATTTCACTAAAGAATATCGCTATAAAGCAGCTTTAGATGAAATTGGAACAGCTTTGGATCAAGTAGAACCAGGTGCGTTCCAACGTATTGAAAGTTTCTACTATAATCATCGTGAACTAGCTTAATAATTAAAATCCCCCCAAAATTCATTTTTTCGAAGATGAGTTGGGGGGATTTTTCTTTTGTCTGCATAATATGGAAAATTTAAAAGATAGAATTCTTAAACTAATTAAAATCTTATTTTATCCTCATTTTAATAAAGAATAAACGTTGATACTACCGTTTTTCCATCTCTCATAATAACAAGAATATCTGGTCTTGAGTCAATTTTTTCTGGGTTTCTCATTGAAGAATGCTGTGGTAAAGTGTTTTTAATAGTAGGACGCTACTAGGGGTGAGTGAATATTCTAGATATTTTACAAGAAGTTTTCTGGTTTAAAAGAAAGGATTAGTAAGACATGAACAAAAAAATTGCAAAGGTTTTGTTGCTTTCTTCAGTATTATTAGTAGGTGCAACAAGTGTTGGTGCAAGAAGTATCGGTACATTTAGTAACTTTAGTGTTACTTACAAAGGCGGAGAGAAATTTACTTCATATGTTACTAAAGCGACAACTGGACGTGCAGGTGCAGTTAATTTATCAAACGATACTGGCACAGCTTGGATTTCAGCTAATATGAGAAACTCAGAAGGCGCATTTCGAGGTGGTACCAATGTTCAACGTGGCAAGCGTGCAACATTTAACACACCAAATGCCCAAGGTGGTTACTGGTATCGTTTAGGTATGCGTAAAACCAATAATACAGGTGGTGGAACTGTAACAATTAGAGGTTCTTGGAGTCCTGATTCGTACTAGGGCATATACGAAAACCATCTAAAACAATCTATTAAGTCTGATTTTACGCACTCTTCGTTAAAATTTTTTGCTTATGCACCACATAATCAAAAAATTTTGCCTTGATTGCAAAAAAATCAGTCTCAAACTATTAGAATTAATAGTTTCCGTACACACCCTAGAATCAAAAATTGAAGAGATTGGAAGTTTTTCAGTCTCTTCAAACTTTATGTGAGGTAGAAATGACAATTCCAAAATTTAGATTTAAAAATAAAATAATTTTTTCTGGTTTTATCTTACTATTCAGCTTACTCTTGATTTCTTGGATATTTGCAAGTAATTTTTTTGAAATTATGACTATGGATTATAATGCACCTGATTTAGTTCAAGGAAATCATTGGGATATGAGAATGGAGTTTTTGAAAGTAATATTGACTTGGGAAAATTTAGTTGACTCATCTATGTATCATTTAATTAACTTTATGCCTATTTTTGCTGTTATTCCGACGCTTGTTTTCTTTGATGAAAAAAATTATCTTTTCTCTTTTTCAAAAAATAAATTGAAGTCTATTAAAAGCTACTTATGTTCATCCATTTTATTTTATTCTTTGCTATGCGGTTTTTTTACTAGCATTGTTTTCACTTTATTTTATTCATTAGGTGGCGTCTTTGTTTATCGCAGCCTTGAAAATATTGGTGGTTTTCTAGCTATTTTTTCTAAAGATTTTTATGTAAATCATCCATATTTGGTATTTTTAATTATGATATGGACTGTATTTTTTAGTGCTTCGTTTGTTTTAGGCTTTTTATTATGTACATTGATGATTTTGTTCAATAAGCGTTATCAAGCAATAATTGCTCTATTAACGATTACTTTTTCTTTTAGTGTCATTGATTCTATTTTAGGATTAAATTTTTTAAATATATATCAGATGTTTCTTGCATTTAATACGATAAAACAAACATTATTCATTTTTTTGCCAGTGGTTCCATTTTTCATTTTAGCATTGGTATTTTATCTTATTGGTTGCAAAAAAGTGGAAGAAGGTTTGGCATGAATAAGCGTATTTTTATTTTTTTGACGATAATCATTGCGACTTCTTTAGCAATAGTTACTTATTTACAAGCTTATCAGAATTTAGAAGAGTATATGCAAATGGGTCAAACACTGACGAAACAGGATTTAATTAACAAGATTTTTATTTTTCCAGATTATATCCAATATGAATACATGAATCAAAGAGATTTTCAAGAATTATTGCCACCAACTTTTTTCTTCTTGATAACTATTTGTTGGGCAGCTTTTCC
>JAITWV010000275.1 GCA_031285105.1 Streptococcaceae bacterium
ATTACGCTGTACTAAAGAAACAATCAACTAGCACACCATCTAAACTCTTGTTTATATTTGTAAAAAAAAGCACTTTTTGATAGAGTGGTTTGTGAGACAACAACTGTCTTTTTAATTGAAGAGGGGTATTTTTATGGATTGGTTACAGTTTATTTTTGATTTTATTTATTCTAATGCATATTTAGTGATTTTAGTTTTAAATGTTATTTTGTGTTTGGTCATTGTTTTTCATGAACACAAGAAGACATCTAGTACATGGGCGTGGATTTTGGTTTTGACCTTTTTACCGGTAGTCGGCTTTATTCTTTATTTATTTTTAGGTAGAGGAATTAACAATGATCGCTTATTTGATATGAAAATGCAACAAAGAATTGGAAAGCTAGATGAATTAAAAGAACAAAATGAAAAATTGAAGCAAGACATTTTACCTAACCCTAAAACAGGAAATTTAGATGTACGTTCTTTGGTTTATATGGTCACGAAGATGGAAGGTTCATTTGTGGCACAACAGGCGAATTTTGAACTTTTTACAGATGGGCAAGAAAAGTTTGATGCTTTAATTCAAGATATTCGGCAAGCTAAAAAGCATATTCATCTGGAGTATTATATTTTTCGAATGGATAATTTGGGCAAACAAATTTATCAAGAATTGATTGAGGCACGTAAAAAAGGAGTGGAAGTTCGCTGTTTATTTGATGCTTGGGGCTCACATGGATTAAGAAAAAAACAATTTAAAGAATTAATCGCTCTTGGTGGTGATGTGGTGTTCTTTTTTCCGATTTTTCATCCTTGGTTAAGCCCACGTTTGAATTATCGCAATCATCGTAAAATTGTCGTAATTGATGGTGAAATCGGCTATACTGGTGGGTTTAATGTTGGTGATGAATATTTAGGAAAGGCAAAAAGATTTGGTTACTGGCGTGACAATCATTTACGAATGACCGGTGAAAATGTTTATTCCTTGCAAAATCGCTTCATTATGGATTGGAACTCGCAACATTTTAATGAAATTAATGATCCGACGGAATATTTTCCACCGTTAAAGTACGAAGGAAATATGCACGCGCAGGTAATTACGAGTGGCCCAGATTCTTTAGAAGAACAAATCAAAATGACTTATTTGAAGATGATTATGATGGCAAAAAGTGAGATTTTAATTCAAACGCCTTACTATATTCCTGACGAGTCGATTCATGAAGCATTAAAAACGGCATTATCTTCAGGTATTCGAGTGCATTTACAAATTCCTAATAAACCAGATCATCCGTTAGTTTATTGGGCAACTTATTCATTTGCAGCTGAATTATTATCATATGGTGCGTATGTTGAAACGTATGAAAAAGGGTTTATTCATGCCAAAACAATGATTATTGATGGGGCAATTGCTAGTGTTGGTTCGGCAAATATTGATAATCGTTCTTTTCAATTAGATTTTGAGATTAATACTTTGCTTTATGATATAGAAATGAGCCAAAAAATTCGTCATGCTTTTTTTAAAGACTCGGGTGATTCTAAACGATTGACGCAAGAAATTTATGCCAAACGTTCTCGGTTTATTCGTTTTAAAGAAGGACTTGGACGATTGATTTCTCCGTTGTTATAATTATAAAAAAGAGATTCAGGCAAATTAGCCGAATCTCTTTTTGTATTAAACACTCACAAATTCATTTAACTGCTCAATCACCAAAAGAATCTTATCTTGTGTATCACTTGGTAAAGCATGGAAACCTCCCATTTCGGTTTTCTTTGCTTCAATAAACTCTAAACGATTTTGCATACGTGCTTTTAATTTTTCAACATAAGAAGCATCGTTGAAATTCGGCTCAAAACCATCAATTGGTAAGTATTTCATGCCTTTAATTGAACCAAAATCTTTCCACTGTGCCTCATTGTCTACGACTGCCTCAATTGAACCTAGTGTATGTTCTGGTTTGACTTTTAGACCATTAAAATGTCCTGTATTTAAAATATAGCAATCGGTTTTTCCTGCTGCAAATAACTCTTTAAAGTTTAAGAAGTCTTCTGACAATGGATACGCTCTAAATGGATTAGCAAATGGTTCGATGACTAAAGCGTTCATATCTACTTTGCCGACTACGTTTTCAGCAGTTGAGCGTTTTGTTGCTAATGTTAAACCAAACAATGAAGCAAGTATTGGATCTTCAATTTTGACGATTGGTGGTAAGGAATCATCTTTCATAATCCAATAAATCGCATCAACAGCCTCTTTCAAGTGATCCACACGATTTGGTGTCACATATCTTGACTTCATTGTGCGACCATTACCATTACGAATATCTTCATTCACTAATACTTTGCGTCCATCAGTATCATAAGTTACTCCAACATTCATACACGTTAAGAAGTATTTGATGGTTTCATGATCAGATGGATAGTCTTGTGTTTTGTCAAAATAAGCTGGTTCTAGTGCAGTTGTTGAACCATCGGCTTTACTTATAACAAACGCATCATCATGAAGGACAGTTACATCATATTTCGCAGCGTTTTTAGCTAGTGTGATAGTTGATTTCCCACTACCTGATAAACCATAACAAGCCATTGTGTAAGTAGAGCCGTCATTTAATTTGTACTGTTTCATTCCACCGTGACTAGCAATAAAGCCATTACGATGAGCAGCTGCCCAAGCTAAGGTTAATGTACCTTTTTTCAATTCTCCAAAATAACGCAAGCCTAAAACAACAGCTGTATTATGTAATGGATCAAATAAAGCGACACCATGTGGGAAATCAGGATGTGTCCACTCAGGATCAGCGACAATAAAGATATCTCCCATATCATAAGGAACGGAATCTTGATACATTTCCTCATATTCTGGAGTAATCGGTTGGAAATTCATCATATAGCTTAATACATTCGTCTCATACCCTTTTGGCACAAGCAAATGAGCTTTCATCATAAATTCTTTATCCAAACCAACAAACACATTGGCATTTAACGTTTCTTTACGCGTCATGTGATACATTGCTTCACGGACAATTTTAGCAAAATAAGCTTCATCTACTCCTGGCCAACCAATAATATGACGAGAAGCAGCCGTTCGCCCCACAATTTCACCATCATTAAAGACCAAAACTTTGGCATCATGAGGTAGACCTAAATCTGTTGTATGTGCAATTGGTAAGTCTGTTTTTACGACACCAGTTGCATTTTCTGCTAAACGATACGCATGATTGGCATCTTCAACTTTTGTCACTGTATTAGTGTAAAAAGTTGTTTCAACAATTGAGCGAATTGCTGAAAAATTTGGGTTGGCTTTGGTAATTTCGTTTAATTTGTAACTTCCAATGGATGTCATTTATGAAATTCCTCCTTTAAAATGTTGCTTAATTACTTAAATTTTAACAAACATGATTTCTTATTGCACAAGTTATAAGCGAGAAATTTAGTAAATACAGCTAAAAGACAGTGAATTCGCAAGTATGTTGATTTCCCTTATTTTTTTCAAGGCATGCTATAATGTAGAAAGATGAAAAATTGTGGGGGAATTAAAAAATGAAGTGGACGATTCCAGAAAAATTAATTGAAAAAGGGCGCATTTATGCAAGTGAAGGGCGTGTTTTAAGCATCAATGCCGATCAAGAAAAAGAAGTTTGGTATGCAGAAGTTTTAGGAAGCAAAACGCATCAAGTTGTCCTAGATGGAACAGCCAAAGAAGAAGATATTTGTGATTGTGCGTATTGGCTTGAAAATCATTATTGTAAACATACGATTGCTGTTGAATTATATTTGCGTAGTAAAGGTCTAAATAGACTGGTTAATGAAAATCGAGTGATGCTTTTGCCTCGGGTGAAAAAAACACT
>JAITWV010000290.1 GCA_031285105.1 Streptococcaceae bacterium
ATATATAATAAGAGGGTGGTTAGGCTATGTTTTGAAACTTCCCTCAAAGCAAAAAAATAAAGAAAAGGTGAAAAAATGAAAACTATATCAAGAGACATTCTTAATTCCAATGGCACCTATAAATTACTAAATGATGTTGCTTTTAAAAAATTACTAGGTTCTGATGAAAACAAACAGGTAACCAAGCAATTACTCGAAGACATTTTCGGCATCAAAATTCAACACATTACTTTACTAAATCCTTATCATATTGATAAAATGAAAGAAAAAAAGAAACTGATGTACACGCAAGTCGATGTTTTAATTGAACTAGAAAATGGCAAAAAGGTGAGCATTGAGCTACAAAATCAGCGCAAGGAATTTTTCCAACAGCGTAGTCTTTACTATTTATCAAAAGCATATATGCGCAGCTACAATGACCCACAATACCAAGAATATTTTGATGATAAAGAAGATTTTCGTTATAGTTCATTAAAAGGAGCTATTGGTTTGAATTTTTTGAACTACACACAATTTAAAGATGATAAGTTGCCGTTGCATTTGTATTCTTTAAAAGAAGAGCAAACACAGAAAGCTTTTGTCGAAGAAAATCATTTTGCGCTATATTTTATCGAATTGAACAAACATCACTACGCATCAGGAAAGTTAAAGGAGTGGATGATATTGTTGAAAAATGGAGAAAATATCTCGAAACGTCCAGAATTTTTAGAAAATGTCTATAAACCCGTGCGTAAGTTAAGAATGTCTTTGGAAGAAGAATTGGAAGCGGAAGAACGTGAAAAAGATTGGCAAGATTATTTGGCAACGAAACTTTATTTTGAAAATGGTCTCAAGCGTAAAGACAAAGAAGTCCAAGAAGCTAAAAAAGCCCAAGAAATAGCGGAAAATAATTTGAAACAAGGCATAGAACAAGGCATAGAACAAGGAATTAACGAAAACCAAATCCAGATGTTGAAAGTTTTGAAAGAAAAAGGTTTCAAAAAATCAGAAATTGAATCAATTTATCCTGAATTAAGTCAAATAATTGCGAAAATCTTTTCAGAATAATTGAAAAATCAAGACCAAAAGACATTCATTTGTCCTGGTCTTGATTTTCCATTTTATTTCCTACAAACTCTTCAAAGTCGCAATACGTTCTTCCACAATCTTACGTTTTTCCACATAATCAGCTTGTTTGGCACGTTCTTTTTCAACGATTTCAGGTTTGGCGTTCGCGACAAAACGCTCATTGCCTAGTTTCTTTTCAACCATTTCGACTTCTTTGTTCCACTTTGCTAATTCTTTTGCCAAACGAGCAATTTCTTCTTCAAGATTAATCAACCCTGCTAGTGGCAAGTAAATTTCAGCACCAGTTAACACCGCGCTCATCGCCATTTCAGGAGCTTTAATATCACTTGAAATCTCCAAAGTATCAGGATTAGTAAAACGGCGAATATAATTGGTGTTTTCATTCATAAATTTTTGCGTTGCTTCATCAGTCGTCTTAATCAACATTGCCACTTGTTTGGATAAAGGTGTGTTTACTTCTGCGCGAATATTACGAACAGAGCGGATTAACTCTTTTAATACTTCCACACCATTAGCGGCGTTTTCGTCATTAAATTCTGGACGTGCAACTGGATAAGCAGCTGTCACCAAAGTATCTTCATAAGGTAATTGCTCAAAAATTTCTTCGGTAACAAATGGCATAATTGGGTGTAATAAGCGTAAGACTTGATCCAACACGTGCATTAAAACGCTGCGAGTCACATCTTTTTCGCTTTCATCTTCGCCATATAACACTTCTTTGGTTAATTCGATATACCAATCAGCAAACTCGTCCCAAATAAAGTTATACAATGAACGTCCGGCTTCACCAAATTCAAACTTGTCAAATGTTGTGGTTACACGGTCAATGGTTTCATTTAAGCGTGTCAAAATCCATTTATCTGTTACATTTCCTGCTTCATTTTTGGCGATTTTTTCTAGGTTTGTTGCAATTTCATCTTTGGTTAAGTCATTTGAATTCATCAAGATATAACGAGAAACATTCCAAATTTTGTTAATGAAATTCCATGCCGCATCCATTTTATCATAAGAAAAACGCATATCTTGTCCTGGTGTTGAGCCATTTGACAAGAACCAACGCAGGGCATCTGCACCGTATGTTTCAATGACGTCCATTGGGTCAATCCCGTTACCTAGTGATTTTGACATCTTGCGTCCATCTTCTGCGCGAATTAAACCATGAATCAACACGTTTTCAAATGGGCGTTCGTTGGTAAACTCTAACGATTGGAAAATCATACGTGATACCCAGAAAAAGATAATGTCATAGCCTGTAACCAAAGTGCTTGTTGGGAAATAATGTTTAAAATCTTGTGCATTTTCATCCGGCCAACCCATTGTTGAAAACGGCCATAAAGCAGATGAGAACCAAGTATCTAACACATCTGGGTCTTGTGTCCAATTTTCAGCATCAACTGGTGGCTCCATTGAAACAATCATTTCACCAGTTTTTTTATGATAATAGGCAGGAATTTGATGCCCCCACCATAATTGACGTGAGATAACCCAGTCATGTACATTTTCCATCCAAGTCATAAACGTGTTGTTAAAGCGTGGTGGGTAGAAAGTTACGCCTTCTTCAGTTGCTTGATTTTCAATTGAACGTTTTGATAATTCATCCATTTTCACGAACCATTGTGTCGATAAACGAGGCTCAACCATCACACCGGTACGCTCTGAATGTCCTACGGAGTGAGTCATTTTTTCAATTGAAACCAATGCACCTAAATCTTCTAAGCAAGCGACAATGGCTTTGCGTGCAACAAATCTGTCCATGCCAGCAAATTCACCAGCTAAATCGTTCATTGTGCCATCATCATTCATAACATTGACACGGGGAAGATTATGACGATTTCCAACTTCAAAGTCATTTGGGTCATGAGCTGGCGTAATTTTTACCACACCTGTTCCAAATTCCATGTCCGCATGCGTGTCAGCTACAACTGGGATTTCTTTATTGATAATCGGTAAGACAACATTTTTGCCAATAAAATCTTTGTAGCGTGGGTCTTCAGGATTCACCGCAACAGCCGTATCACCTAAATAAGTTTCCGGACGAGTGGTCGCAACTTCTAAGTAACCTGAACTATCTGCCAATTGATAACGGATATGATAAAACGCACCTTCTACGTCTTTATGAATAACCTCAATGTCCGAAAGAGCTGTTTTGGCTTTAGGATCCCAGTTAATGATATATTCGCCACGGTAAATTAGGCCTTTTTCGTATAATTGAACGAATACTTTTTTTACTGCATCTGATAAACCATCATCTAAAGTAAAACGTTCGCGTGAATAATCTAAAGACAGACCTAATTTTGCCCATTGAGTGCGGATGGTTGTTGCATATTCTTCTTTCCATTCCCAAACTTTATCAACGAATTTTTCACGACCTAAATCATAACGCGAAATGCCTTCACCAGCTAATTTTTCTTCAACTTTGGCTTGAGTTGCAATACCCGCGTGATCCATTCCTGGTAAGTATAATGTGTCAAAACCTTGCATCCGTTTTTGGCGAACGATGATATCTTGTAAAGTTGTGTCCCATGCATGACCTAAATGTAGCTTTCCGGTAACATTTGGTGGGGGAATAACGATTGAGTAAGGTTTTAAATTTGTATCTGCTTTCGCTTTAAATACTTCTTTTTCTAGCCATTTTTCATAACGACCTGCTTCAACGGCTTTTGGATCAAATTTTGTTGATAATTCTTTTTTCATGTTGCATCCTCCATTCCATAATAAAAGCCCTAATCAGTAAGTAAGTTCTACTGATTAGGGCGAAAATTCGCGGTACCACCTAAATTAGACAAATAAATGTCCATCTCGAATATGCGTAACGTGCATTTACGTGTTTAGCTACTTTCTTTCACCAAACATTCTTTTTCAAGCTACCTTCTTATCCTTTGACTGAAAACTTGCACCAACCGTTTTCTCTCTTGAAGTCTTTAGGGTAATACTCCTCTTGAAATCCATTTATTGTTTTACATAATAACGCAAAATCATTGATTTGTAAACTATTCAATGCCTTTTAAAAACGGATTATCCCAAGTGCCTTCTTCATAATTTTCAAGCGCTTCATGAAAACGAGGCACAATATACTTACTTGATTTTTTATCAACACCATCAATTTTTAACGTTTTATTGTCTAATTCAAGGATTAAATCGCATAACAAAAAATGTTTGATGCGCGTAAGTGAATTGATTTTGTGTAATTTATACTCATCATATTGTTTGGCAAAAGGTCTATTCGCATCCACAATTAAAAATCTTTGGTTGGTCAATAAAATAAAAATTGTATCATAGTGGGCTTGATTCATCGCGTGAGTAACATTTAAGATTTGTTCGTCATTATCCAAAATATTCATCAGAATTAATAAATCTTTTTCCGCACAATCTCTTTCAAGATAGCCTGTCTTTTCAATCATTTCTATTAATACTTGTCTTGAATGAATCATTTTTCACACCTCCAATTACAAAGGTTATTTGCTTATATAGCTAATACGTTTCAAAATAAAACTCAACAACTTCAACCAGGCTTCTGAATTTATCACGAAAACGACGGATGAAATTCTTCAAACTACCCCATAAATTTTCTAT
>JAITWV010000297.1 GCA_031285105.1 Streptococcaceae bacterium
ACTAGGTCGATAAATGATTGTTTGCGTGCTTCAAAGTTTTCTTTTTCAAAGTCGCGTAAGATGTAAACTAATTTCGCTTCTTCTGGTGTGCCGTCCATTTTCAATAAGTGAGAGAATCCTTCGTAACCGTCTGTTAATTCAGGTCTTTCGTTTTCTGGTAAAGCGTTATGGAAGTCGATAGCTACTTGTAACGCATTAATCATTGTGTTTTTTGCTGTACCTGGGTGAACGTTCTTTCCTTGAATTGTTAGAACTGCACCGGCTGCTGAGAATGTTTCGTATTGTAACTCGCCCATTGGTCCGCCGTCTACTGTGAATGCAAAGTCTACGTCAAAGTCTGCTACGTCAAATTTATTGGCACCAATTCCGATTTCTTCATCTGGTCCAAAACCTACGCGAATTTCTCCGTGCGCAACTTCTGGATGGTTAATTAGGTATTGCATAGCTGTCATGATTTCATCAATTCCTGATTTGTCGTCTGAGCCTAATAAAGTTGTACCGTCAGTTGTGATTAATGTGTTGCCTGTATAGTTTTTCAAGTTAGGAAATTCCGCTGGGTCAAGTTTGTAAGTCCCGTCACCTAATGGAATAATTGAAGAACCGTCATAGTTTTCAATGATTTGCGGTTTTACATTTTTTGCATTGAAATCTGCTGTATCCATGTGGGCGATGAACCCAACTTTTTTCGCGTTTTCAAAACCTGGTGTTGCTGGTAATGTTGCGTGTACATAACCGTTTGACTCTAAATAATGTACATTGCTCATACCTAATTCTTCAAGTTCTGCTTTTAATACTTGAGCGAATTCTACTTGTGTTTGTGTTGAAGGAGTTGTTGTGCTCTCTTCATCTGATTGTGTTTCGATCATTACGTATTTGATGAAACGTTCTTGTAATTTGTCGTATTTTCCTACTGTCATGCGGAAACCTTCTTCCTTTTTATTTAGGTGGTGAAGTGGGTGTATAGCCTTGAGTACATTTCTCAAAGCTGAGAACCTTTGCAAGCAAAGAACCTCAGCTTTGAAAATTTCGCTCAAGGTTGCCCACTCAACCCCGATTTTATTTATAGATAAATGGGTTGGTATTGGCTGTTGATTCAAATACCTCGATAACCCAATTATACTCTTTTTTCCAATTTTGGACGATTTGAGCGACTTTTTTTGTAAATAATATTTCGATATGATGTCCTGGGTCGATTGCATGAAGTCCATTTGCAATCATATCATGAGCCGTATGGTAATAAATGTCGCCGGTTATATACAAATCTGCTCCTTTTGCGATAGCTGTTGGGTAAAATTTTTCGCCTGAACCCCCACAAATCGCCACCCGTTGAACCATAGCATCTGGTGTTTTGGTAATCATTCTTAGTCCATCTGTGCCAAAAGTTGTTTTAATTTTTTCAGCAAATTCGTTGATACTTACAGGCTTACGTAAATCACCAATGCGTCCAATGCCATAAATTTTTCCTTGATATTCATGCGTTTGCTCAAGAAATTGTGTGTTTTCAATTCCTAACATCTCACTAAACCAGTCGTTTAAACCATTTTCAATAATGTCAATGTTCGTGTGAGCTGCATAAATGGCAATATCATGTTTCAAACAATCAACATACATTTTCGTTTGTGGATCATTGGTCGTTAAACGTTTTACTGGACGAAAGATTGGCGGGTGTTTGGCAATTAAAAGATCAATATTTTTTTCAATTGCTTCCTCGATTGTCTCAGGTCGAACATCTAAGGTAATCATCACCTTTTTAATTTCTTTGTTCAATGTCCCAATATGCAACCCAACTGGATCACCAGTTTCAGCCAATTCTTGCGGACAATATTCTTCAAAGACTTTGATTAATTCTTGTGCGTTCATTAAGCAAGTACCTCTTGAATTTTTCTGTTTAGCTCTTCAAATTCCGCAATTTTATCGTGTTGAATAACTGTGGCACTTTTAAGTTGTTTAATGACATATTTATTTTTTTCAAATTCAGCTTGCCACTTTTGACGAAAGGCTGGATGTTTTTCCTTCATTAAGAAAGGGCCAAACAACAATTCCTCATCCGTTAACGACATTTTACCTTTTTGCGCCACAAGAATTTCATAAATCTTTTCATTTTCTTCAAGAATTTCTTCGGTTACAAGTTCATAGTGATGATACATTAACCACTCACGAATATTTTTTGAAGAAACATTTGGCTGTAAGATTAAACGTTCGGTACCTTTTAGATGTTTTGAGGCATAACCATCACGTAGAATTTCAGCGATTAGTGCCCCACCCATGCCACAAATGGTGATTGCATCAATCTTATCACTGTCTCTCAATCCATCTAATCCACTAGCCAAGCGCGCATGAACTTTGTCTTCTACACCACTTTTTTTAATTTGTTCGACTGCCGATTCATAAGGACCTTTCACCACGTCACTAGCAATGGCGTAATCTATTTTTCCATTTAAGACCAAGTTCACTGGTAAATACGCATGATCAGTACCAATATCAGCTAAACGAGCTTTTTTGGGTACGTGATTTGCCACAGCAGCAAGACGTTTTGATAATTTTTGTTCGTTCATCTAATCCCCTTATTAAAGTAAACCATTTTCCTTCATTAGTTCTTCACTATTTGTTTTTTGTGGTCTAGAGAAATAACTTGCAAATTTTTGCGTCCAAGTTTTCGTTTGTCTAGGACCAGCAAATTCCGTTTGAATGTCGTCATATTCCTTTAATTGTTCAACTGTTGGTGCTTTATAAGTATCTGTATGAACCACTAGCTCATGTTGCAAGCGGGGTTTTACATACATTTTTTGTGCAGGTTTTCCAATCGCAATCGCAAACAAAGGAATGGTTCTTTCTGGTAATTCTAACACTTGTGCTATTTCTTTGGCTTGATCACGAATCATTCCAATCATCACACCACCATAACCCAAACTTTCAGCCGCCACTAAGAAATTTTGTGCAGCTAAACTTGCATCAACAGTTGCCATCAACAAAGGCTCAATTCCATTTGCGTGATACTCTCGGTCGTGCATTTGAGAAGCCAAGTGTGTACGATGCATATCACCAACAAAAACGACTAATTCATTGTTGTTTTTGATAAAACGCATCACTTCTGGTGAGTGATTATAGACTTCTTCTTTTTTCGCTGGGTCTTTGATATGGATAATTGAGTAAAATTCACCGTTCATCCAAGTCGAAGCCTGTCTTGAAGCATCAAACATTGCCTGCATTTCTTCATCAGTGATTTTGTGCTCTAAGTCAAATTTTCTGATACTTGCGTGACCTTTTAGTAAATCGATGGTACTGTTCATTATGTGCTCTCCTTTAAAATTGGTTTCTTTTATTTTCTCCGTCCATTCGTACTTCCTCAGACAGATATTTCACTCGTTCCATGATACGCTTGGCTTTCAAAGGTTCAATATTGCCCTTTGATGAATTTTCCAAATGTTTTTCTAAATGTGCAAAGTCTTGATTTGATGTAAAGAAAGTTGGTTTTTGCTCTTGCATCCGATATTGTAAGATAACGCCTAAAATCGAATCACGAATCCACTCGCTGTTT
>JAITWV010000001.1 GCA_031285105.1 Streptococcaceae bacterium
TTAATGGCTTCTAATGCCACTTTCGCCTTAAATGAGGCTGAAAATTTTCTCCGAATCTTCATACTGCAAAAGTAAGTTTTTTATCTTAACTCGCTGTACGAAATTCGGGGGACATTACAGTTTGGAGGTGAGCCTTTACTATATTTTGATGAAGTTGTGTATCCATTAGCAAAAGAAATAAAAGAGATTTTAGATGAAAAAGGGATTAATATTAATGGAACAATTACTACAAATGGCTATTTGATTAATAGAGAAAGAATTAACAAGTTCAAAGAAATTGGATTAACAAACTTTCAAATAACATTAGATGGCAATCAAAAAACACATGATAAAATAAGATTCGGGAAGAACAGAGAAGGCTCTTTTTATACTATCATGGATAACATCAATTTATTGGTAGAAGAAATGGATGCTAATGTGTCAGTAAGAATTAACTATACAAGAAAAACGTTAATAGATGTAAACGAAATTATCGATTTGTTTTCGGAAAAAACTAAAAGCAAAATCATTGTTTTATTTCAACAAGTTTGGCAAGACTCAATAAAAGAAAATGTGTCGGCAGACGAAAATAAAAAAGAGTTTGAAAAAAGAGGAATAAAAGTCAGAAAACACGAGTTAAATAATAATTTTCATGTTTGTTACGCAGACAAAGAGCAACAGGTAATCATTAATCATGATGGCAAAGTATTTAAATGCACTGCAAGAGATTTCAATGAAAACTTTGTACAAGGGGAATTACAATCATCCGGAGAAATACAATGGAATATTCCCGCTGTATCAAAAAGATTTGGGAAATATACGTTTGAAAATGAATTTTGCTTAAAATGCAATTTATTACCTGCTTGTATGGGACCATGCAGTCAAAAAATGGTTGAACTGCCAGAAAAATTTGATGCAAAATTCTTTCGTCAAATGTGTTTGCAAGATGGGGTAAGGAAAGTAATAGAACAGAACATGGAAGAGCATTATAATAGCATTGCTAACTTAAAAAATGATGTTTAGAATATTTAAGCAGCGAAACACAAAAATCTTTAATTATCAATTATCAAAAAATTATTTCGTCCAATAAATGAAATGATTAATCGTTTTCAAAGAAAAAAATATTATTAAATTGAGTAGTAAAATATTGTTAACATTTGGAATAATGTTTGCCTTTATTTTTTGTTTGCATGCTCAATACTACAAAATTATTATGCATTCAAACAAAAAGGTAATAACTTTTTATAATGGAGGAGGTGAAAATGAGTGGACAATCAATCCTTCTTTAAAACCTGATATTTTCAGACATTACAGTGAAACAGAAACATTTAGAAAATTCAGGTTTATTTCAGATATAGATTCTCTTGAATTTAATGTGGAGATAAATAAACCGATATATTTTTCCATCATTTATAACGGAGACATTGCTCACACCGTCATCGAATTTATCAATTACATCCCTAACACATTGAGCGATGAACAAAAATTATATGCGCTAAGTTTGTTTTGGTCTGAGGCAAAATATAATTTCGCTTTTATCGAAAAATTACATTTTGATTTGGACAGCCTATACATAGCATATATTCCAAAAATTTCAGCAACGAAAAACGATTACGAGTTTTACAACCAAATGCAGATTTTTGTTGGACATTTTAAAGACGGACACACTAATGTAAATTTCAATTATAGTGGAAAATATACTGATTACATTGATGTAACAGCACGATACTTTGGAGATAATCTATACATTATTCGTACACGCGAGGATATAGAAAAATATTTGCCTATTGGCTCAAAAATCCTTGAGATAAATGGAATGACTACAAACGATTACATAAAACAACATGTTGAACCCTATATTGAATCGGATTTTGAACCAACCGTGAAGGCTCTCTCTGCCGCAAAACTATTTTCATCCAACTTATCATCAAATCTGCTTACGGTAAAATATATAACTCCTGATGATAAAATTATGGTTAAAACCTTACCCCGTGATGGGAAAAAAACAACGGGTAATTTTATCGGATATTCACCAAAACGTTGGGAAAAGCCCATTGAAATCAATTGGATAGAAAATGATATTGCAGTTTTAGGTTTTCATACGTTTGTGGATTTTGGAGGTAAGTTAGTTCCTTTCTTCGAAAAACTAAAAGATACTCTCTATCATGCAAAAGGGATTATTATTGATTTAAGACAAAATGGCGGTGGCTCAACCGATGTAGCAGAACATTTACTTAAATATTTAATTAAAGACACCGATTTTTTGACTTATGCATGGCAAACCCGCATAAATGACGGCGTAAAAAAAGCAAATGGCAACTGGATAGAAGAATATGAAGATTATTATAAAGATAGAGCCTATAGAACAGTAATGCCGGATACTATTTATATTTCTGACAGCATCAAACGATTTAATGTACCAATTACAATTTTGATTTCAACTATGACCGTTTCGGCAGCAGAAGATTTTTTGATTATGCTGTATGAACGTAACGACCGCCCCAAATTTATTGGACGCCCAAGTTTTGGTTCCACAGGAAGCCCTTTAGTAATTTGGGATTGGCCTGATGAAAATGGATTTGCAAGAATCTGTGCTAGGAGAGTTTTGTTTCCATATTCCCTAAAACCATTTACCGAAGGAATTATGCCGGATATTCTTGTTGAATATACTTTTGATGAATTTATGTCGGGTAAAGATAAGGATATTGAAATTGCTGTAAAAGAACTTGAAAAGCAATAAGTTGTGTCGTATTGTCTGAACTTGTTACTGAGGCTCTCGAACTATGATTTTAAAATGATTTTCATGATTACTATGATAATAAAAAAAGCGCTCTGTGTTACTCCGTGTT
>JAITWV010000127.1 GCA_031285105.1 Streptococcaceae bacterium
GTTAAACAGCATCCTGAATAGAGCAAAGAGACTGGGACAAAACTCTGAATGCGTAGAAGAAAAACGAACGTTCAAGCACTAGCACAAAACTTTAATCGCAAAAAGCTCCCCAAATCTATCTTTGATGATAGATTTGGGGAGCTTTTTACATTATTCGACTGAAAATTATGGTTAAAAAATCGTTTTGTCCCAGCCTCTTTTAGATTATGCAATTAATGGTGGCTTATTAGTTCTTTATAACATATCGCCTAATGAGCTGACCTCTATTTTTTTTATTAACTTAAAATTTTAATCGTAATATTTTGACGACCCCAAGCAATACATTGTTCAACGGTTGGGAAATGAACGTCAATAATGTGTCCACGAATTGCTCCACCAGTATCACCAGCAATAGCGACACCATAACCAGGCACTTCAACAATTGAACCTAGTGGAATTACTGATGGATCGACAGCAATTACCCAAGGGTTTACACGTAAATCAATTCCGATTGCGGTAATAAAGCCCATACCAGGTTCTGCCATTGAATAAGCAGTTGCCTGAACATTCAACAAACGACCGTTGCCAGTATTATCTGTTGGCGGTTGTGGTGTTGGCGTGGATGGTGTTGTTTGTGTTGAGTCGTTGGTGTTTTCTTGATTTTGCTGTTGATTTTGTTGCTGTTGCTCTTTTTCTTTTTGAGATTGGGCAAAAGCTTCATCACGAATACGTTGTTCTTCAGCTGAACGAGCATTGGCAATTTCTTGCATCGATGCTTGATTTGCTGCGGCTTTCACTTTTAATTCTTCAATCGAACCTTCCATCGAACTTGCTTGTTGTGATAAAGTCGCTTGATTTTGAGCTAATTGAATCGTTGTTTCTTGTTGTTTTGTTTTTAGTTCATCCAAACGTGTGATATCAGAAGCGAGTGCACGAACTTTATCACTTTGTGCTGTTCTAAGTGTGTTTAAAGCAACCGAACGAGTAATAAAATCACTAATACTTTCACTAGATAAAATCAAATCAATAAGGTTTTCTTGCCCTCCGTTAATTTGCATATTTCTAAGCTGAGCATTGGCAACTTGCGTGCGAGCATCAATTGAACGCTGCGTTGAAGCAATTTGCGTTTGATATTCCTCTAATTGAGCATTGGCTTGATCAATTTGAGTTTGCAGTTTGGAAATTTGTGCGTATTTTTCATTTACAGCACTTAACTTATCTTGTAAAGCACTGTCAATTTGTTGTGCTTGTTGGTTAGCATTGTCTTCTTGTTGCTTGATTTCTTCCAAACTTTGCGCACTGGCAAGAATTGGTGAAAATGCACTGAACAGTAAAAGAGTGGCTAAACAGGCTAAAATTCCCTTTTTCAAAGTAATAACTCCTTGTGTTTTAAGATAAAACGTTACTTGACTATTATACAAAAAAGAAGTGATTACTTTGTTACATACGCGTTACAAGTAGTTACAGTTGAAATATTTTTTTTGATTGATATTACAAAAATAAATGGAATGCTTATAACCATTGATTTTATTGAAGAAAGTTGCTTATAAATGTTACGTTTAAATGAAAAAATATCTAATAAAATGAAAATAAGTGCAAAAATGGCACAAAAAAATAACAGATTTTTAGCAAAAATTGCTATTAAAACCTATTAATTCGGCAGTTTATGACATTTATTACATCAAAAAGACTAGGAGCTCTCGACACCCCTAGCCTAATCATCTTGGAAGGCAAATACACAGACCCTTAATACTTCCTATATGCGAAGTAATCGTGCAATTCTTTTTTGTTGAAACGAAATAAGCTTCTTTTGAAATACGTTGCTTTGTTACGCCTTTTTCTTTACAGAATCGTCAATGCGATATAAGAAATCAGCTATTCAATTATCTTGTACCTAATACATGTTGCTTGTTTCCTGTGTTACTTGATAAATCTCATGTTACTCGTGTTGCTTGTTTCACAGTTACATTGTTACAGATATTACTAATGGTACTTGTGGCTTATCTTTTGGCTTTCTGGTTGAATCCACATACTCACCAACTACCCTGTTACGCCATTTCTAAAGGAGATTCTTTAGATTTGCACATGTTTCTTCAAATCTAATAACTACAGCGCATTCACTATTTATATAGGGATTTTTGTTACCTCACACATAGTTTTCAAGGTATTACTTTTACACTTGTTTCTTTGTTCAATTAACCATTCGAGAGTTGCAGGTCTTTTGTATCTGTTCACCCCTTCCTTATGCTTCTACTATATACCAAAATGTTAACGCTTGCAAGAGAAAACCCTCGGGATTAAATGAGGATTAAAATAGCAAAAAACGACCTAATTTAGATCGCTTTTACCTTTTTATTTTGAGTAAAATGACGCTTGGCATTCTCAAAAACATCAATAGAAAATGCCTTACTTAAGCTGTTTGCAAGTACAAAAGCAATGTTCATATCAATCATACTATGAACAATTCCACCAATGCCAATCAATAACAATAAGTTAAAAAGAGAAGCACTATCCATGTGAGCAAAACCTAATGTATAAAAGCCGAAAACAACAGCCGTTTCAGCTAATGAATGAATAAGTGCTAGGACAAAATTAAACAATTGAAATTTCATTTTTTGTTTGATAAGGTTTGGCTTTTTCTTCATTATATAAGCGCCAATAAGAACAAACAATACATGAGATAATGCTCTTAACCAAATAGTCGGTACTGGAATACTTAAAAAGAAACCAAATGTTGTGCCTAATGCGACCATAGCTGCCATAAATGGACTAAAAAACATCGCAATCATCACCGGTACGTGAGAAGCTAATGTAAATGATGCAGGACCAATGATCACGCGAACAGGCATAATCAATGGAATCAAAATCCCTAAAGCTGTCAACATCGCCCCAATTAGCAGATTGCGCAATTTTTCTTTGCCTTTTTTATTCATGAATTTACCTCATAATTTTATTTAAGGATTAGTTTAACGAATTGAATTCAATGTGTCAAGACAGTCGGTAGAAATTAACTTCTTTTATTTTCAAACATTCGGTGTTAAACTAGATAGGAATTTAAGAAACGAGGAGAAAATGATGGGTTTATCGACAGACGATTTTGATTTTTATTTACCAGATGAATTAATCGCACAAACACCGATTAAACAGCGCTCAAAAAGTCGTTTATTGGTTTTAGATAGCAAAAATGAAACGATGGAAGACAAAGGATTTGAAGACATTTTACACGAATTAAATCCAGGTGATGCACTAGTTTTAAATAATACCAAAGTTTTACCGGCTAGATTACACGGCACAAAGTCAGAAACTGGCGGTCATGTCGAGGTCTTGCTTTTAACGAATATTGAAAATGATACTTGGGAAGTTTTGGTGAAACCTGCTAAACGTGTCAAAGTTGGTACTCAAATTGAGTTTGGCGATGGGCGTTTAAAAGCAGTTGTTACGAAAGAATTAGAACATGGTGGGCGTCATATCGAGTTTACTTATGAAGGAATTTTCCTAGAAGTCTTAGAAAGTTTAGGAGAAATGCCCTTGCCACCTTATATTCATGAACGTTTAGATGACCCAGATCGTTATCAAACGGTTTATGCCAAAGAACCCGGATCGGCTGCTGCTTCAACGGCTGGCTTGCATTTTACGACTGATTTATTGGATAAGATTAAAGCAAAAGGTGTGAATGTGGTCTTTTTGACTTTGCATATCGGTTTAGGAACATTTCGTCCTGTGAGTGTGGATGATGTTGATAACCATACCATGCACAGTGAATTTTACACGTTGTCACAAGAATCAGCAGATAAATTAAATGAAGTTAGAGCAAATGGCGGAAGAATTGTTGCTGTTGGAACGACTCCGATTCGCACGCTTGAAACGATTGGTAAGAAATTTAACGGCGAAATTCGTGCCGATAGTGATTGGACGGATATTTTTATTTATCCTGGATTTAAGTTTCAGATTGTTGATGCTTTTTCGACGAATTTTCATTTGCCTAAGTCCACGTTGATTATGCTAGTGGCAGCATTTGCCGGACATGAATTCATCTTGAATGCGTATAAACATGCAGTGGATGAAAAGTATCGTTTCTTTAGTTTTGGCGATGCGATGTTTGTCAAAAATTCTAAATTTAAATAATGAAAAAGTCGAAAGCCCTGTAAATTAGGAACTTTCGAC
>JAITWV010000125.1 GCA_031285105.1 Streptococcaceae bacterium
AAAATTATCTGAAAAATACAGTTCACATGGGAAATTCCCACAAATGATACGACTAATTATGAACGATAACAACATAGGAATAAACAAATTTGGAGGACGTATAATGACTAGTGGCGCATTGATAGGAGTATTTGTGGTGGTGGTGCTGATGCTGATGACTTATTATTCGATGCCTTTACTGAAATTGAAGAAATCGTACTATAAACAATCAATAATTAACTGTCTTATCTTTATAATAAGGCAGTTAATTACTCAGGAGGAGATATGAAAGCAGCTTTAAATCAAGGAATTAAAGGTTTTAATAAGTATTTAATCAGCCAATTTATTTTAAGTATTCTATTGATGATTACTTCAATTATTGCACCATTCTTAGAAGGATTAATAATAAATGAAATAATTTATAGTAAAAATATGAATCATTTTTATAAGTTATGCTTTTTTATATTTGTGGTAGTAACACTCAAGATTTTTTTATCTTATTTTACTTCTCGAATGAGTTTTTATACTATCTACAAATTTGGTTTATCGGTAAATAAAAAGATAATTCATTTGCTATTTAAAAAAGATACTTTATCAATAAAAGAGTACGATGGTACTTATTTACATTCAAGAATAAGCGATGACGTTCATGTCCTATTAACCTTTATCCTCAAAACCCTACCTGCTATTTTTAGCAATTTACTTCTGTCCGTTATTGTATGCATATTCCTTTTTATACAAAACAAAAAAGTGTTATTTATCATCGTGTTTTTCATATTGATTTATTTATTTTTGTATTTTGTAACAAGCGGCAGAATTTTCAATAATTCACTCCTTGTTAAAGAAAGTTTGAATTCTTTTTTTTCCTTTCGCAATAATCTTTATTTGAGATATATGCAAATAAAATCAAGAATGACCTTACCACAGGAGTTTGCTAGATTAGAAAAATCTTCTGATGAAATGCTAAAAAGAGTCAAAAGTAGTTTCCACTTAAATTATGTCCTTTCGAGTTTAAAAATTTCAATATCCTTTGTTTTTAAAATTATTTTCTTCATTTTTGGCGGAATCTCTGTTATGAAAGGCGAACTAACAATTGGAATGTTTACGATTATTATGCAATATTTTATGATGTTGATGAACAATGTTGACAGTTTTTTTGAACAAGCAATTGAATTTCAAGAATATAAAGCTTCAAACGCTCGAATGAATGAAATATTTTCGATTAGTGATGAAGAAGAGGGGAAAGAAACGGGAACTAATTTTTCATTTGTTAGAATAGAAAATTTTAATATTTTTCCTAAAAGAGAATTGGAAGATAGCTTATTTAAATCACCATTAACAGTTAAACTAAAAAAAGGAAATCTTTATAGTTTAGTTGGAAAAAATGGAAGTGGAAAAAGTACGTTTATCTTAACATTGATTGGCGTTTTGAAAGAAAATTTCACAGGCAATATTTTCTATGGAGAAAGTAACTTTTCACAAATAGATTTGAATGACTTTAGAAAAAATAGCTTATCAATTATGTTACAAAATGACGAGGAGCTACTAGTGAGCGTCGGGCAGTTCTTACAAGACGTTTTACCTCTTAATAAGTGCGAGGAAATATTAACTAGAGATAGCTTTAGAAATGTTTTTGCAAATGAACTATTTGATATAAGAGCAATTCTTGATAAAGATATGAGCAAAATTTCCGGCGGACAAAGACAACTAGTTCAGATATTTGCCACTCTTTGTAAGCAACAAGCACAGATAATTATTTTAGATGAGCCATTTTCAAATGTAGCTAGTTTATTAAAAATACCACTTTTGAAATTATTGATAGAAATGGCAGAGTTAGGAAAAATTGTTGTAATTGTTGCTCATGAAGAAGAGATAATAGTTAAAACAAATAAGATATTGCTTAATGGATAGGAGTTAAGATGGAAAATGAGATATAAAATAGATCAAATTATTATGCTTGAACTTGAAGAAGGGCTTGGCATTCAAAATAGTACAGGATTAACTATTATAACTGATAATAGATTAAAGAATTTTTTCGATAAAATTGATAGAGATAACAGATTAGAAGTTGATTTCAGTTTTTTTGAAAATAATTTTGGAAATGAGTCAAAAAAAGTTATAGATTACCTAACGGACGCAAAGATACTTTATAAAGAAAATGAAAAAAATAATTTTGAACAATTGAACTTATTTTCCAATAATAAAACAATTTTTGAAAGTTTTAAATTCAATAAAGTCGGTATCCAAAAAGAGACAACTGAAATTTTCTATAAAAATAATGAAGGTTTAATTTCGGATATTGAAACAAAAAGCTTCGAATCATCTAGTTTAAATATCTTTGTCCTAGTTCCGTTTGACTATATAGATTTTATAAAAATTAATAGCATCATGAGAAGAAAAAACGTAATGCACAATTTTGTATTTGCTTACAATTCAAAATTATATATTACGAATATTCATAAAAAAGATTGGTATAATCCGTGTGCCAAGTGTTTCTTTTCCCATCTGGAAGCAAGTTTGAGAGCTTATGAAAATAATACTTCTGAGACAACTTTTCAGACTATAGTTGATTTGTTGTATAGTAAAAAAATAATGTTTAATCCAGACTTACCATTGAATCATTGGAATGTCATTGATTGTATTAGAATGATTCTTCAATTGAATCATGATGAAGATATAAATTTACTAGCCAATCGAATCGTTTTAACGTCATTAAAAAATGAAATAACCTATGATCAAGCGTTACATTGGGAATTATGCGACTGTTTTGAATAAAACATAGTGAGGGAATTATGGATTTAGAATTTTATTTTAAGAAAACATATCAGGTGCAATATGGGGGGATTAACCCAGAAATTGGGAAGCAGAAAAAATCTAAAATGTTACCCATACTTAAATATAATGAAACTTTATCTTTATGTGAAGATAAAAACTCTTCTTCAGAAAACTTCGATAAACTACCAATCGAATTTTTACCTAACTTGTTGAAGGAAATGTTAGAAAAAATTGAATCTTATCTGGGGGAAAACAAAATAATTCAACTTTATTTACTGCCAAAAGAATCTTGGAATAATTTAGAAAAAGGCACTTATTATGTACAATTCCCTTATTTACTTCAGGTAGAAAATTATGAAAAAGAATTACAAAAATATTTTTCTGATGAGAACCAAAAAATAATAATTTTGATTAGTGTAGACTTGAAGTGGTTAAGCTCTTTTGGCGTTCAAAGCTTTTTAGATAGCTTCAAACAAGCAGGAGAAATTTCTTTTTTATTGAAAGAATATCTAAAAGATGAAATTTTATTGGAAGAATTTGATTCAAATAGAAATGCTCTTTGCCATGCAGCTGGGATAAATATAAATAGAAGTGTTATTCTATCATCATTTATGTTATCAGAGGTATAAAAATGCTGTTTAATAAATATCAAGATAATTATATTTTAAACGAAGAACGATTTTTAAGAGTCAAAAAAGTAATGATTGGCTCTATTAACACAATCAGAATTGGAAATAAAATCATTCCACCATCGGCATCATCATCTGATTCAAGTAAATTAACCTGTTTAAACAAAATGTATAATGAATATTTAGAGCGTAGTCATATAGGTTTCATGATGGATAAAGAAGATAAGTTAACTTGTATAGATTTAATTTCGTCTGAAAAACATAGGCAAAAAAAGAAAAATTTAAGTTATGGTAATAATAATGTTTTTGGTTATATTGATTCAACTGGTACTGCTTCAAGAGGAGAGTCTTCACAATTAGTAGTCAAAAAAGCGATTGCTGAGTTGCTTGAAAAGAATGAATTGTTTTTATTTTGGTATTTTAACTTGGGTAAACGTATGCCTTCGCAAGATGATTGTGTAAAAAAGTATATAAAATTATATGCAATGGAATCATATGACAATTTTGTGTTTAAAGTTAGAAATCTAAGCAATTGGTTTACAATTATCTTTATTTCATTTAAAGGAGAAAAGTTAATATCTACTGGAATTTGTTGTCATGAAAATATTGAAAATGCCATTGAGGGTGCGGTCAAAGAAGCAAAAATTTTAAGAGTATTAAATTCTTTTAGATACATGGAGCAATATAGTGGTGATTTTCAAAAAAAGATATTTGCTTTCATTCATTCCTTTAAAGGTATTGAAGAGAAGTTTAAACCTGGTATAGCATTAACCAATTATAATTTACTTCTCAATGACATGGTTAAAGATTTAAACGTTGCTTTTATTAACTCAAATCATAATAATAAAGGCAAAGTCATTAGTGTCTTTTCAACCTCTTTAATCAAATGTTTACCAATAAAGAAAAATTTAACTTCATGTAAAAATGTACCAATAGTAAACAAATATGGATTATTGAACATTGACGATTATATTGATTGTATAGTTGATTAAGTGATAATCGTTAAAGGAGACTTAGATGGAACAATCAAATGGGTACACATTTAATTATAATATTCCCCAATTCCAACTTGGATATAAGATGAATAATTTTTTATCATTAAACTATCCATCAATTAGCAGCAATGGATCTTCTTCTAATAAAAGTTTTAGACAATCAATTATGGGGACTATAGGTGAAGCTTTTGAAAGACAATCTCTATTAAACTTTGTGGATAAAACACATCAAATTTGTCTTCAAATGAGAGATGGAAAAATAATTCAAGTAGAATTGAACGATAAAAACAAGAAATATTTTCATGATACATGTGGATTAGCGACATACACAAATACTAAAAATGCCTTTCAAAATGCTTTAAA
>JAITWV010000135.1 GCA_031285105.1 Streptococcaceae bacterium
GGTGAAGAAGTAACAGACATTCGTTTAGATTTTAAACAAAAACAAATTATCTTTGATGAGCTAATTGAAAAAGCTAGCCCAATGATGAGCACATTTATGCAAATTGTCTTTGAAAACAAACGAATGGACATTATGCCTGCCATTCTTGAAAATTTTAATGTACGTGTAGATGCCTTATCAGGAATTGTGAAAGGGAAAATTACAAGTGCAGTTGTGTTAACAAAAGAACAAAAAGAAACGATTGAAAAACAGGTTGCAAATAAATTTAGTATTGCAACCATTCAATTAGAAGAAAAAGTAGACGAAACGATTGTTGGTGGTGTCATTGTTGAAGCCCAAGGAAAAATCATTGATGGCTCGGTAAAAACACAATTAACGAAACTTCGCATGCTACTTAGCAAATAATAGGTGGTGAATTAAGTGAGCTTTCATGCTGAAGAAATAAGTGCAATTATTAAAAAACAAATTGCTAGTTATAAACAAGAGCTTACTGTTGATGAAGTCGGTACAGTTACCTATGTTGGTGACGGAATTGCCCGCGTTCATGGCTTGGAAAATGCGATGAGTGGTGAGTTACTTGAGTTCGACAATGGTTCTTTTGGGATGGCACAAAACTTAGAAACAAGTGATGTCGGAATTATCATCTTAGGTGATTTTGAGTCTATTCGTGAAGGAGATAAAGTAAAACGTACAGGTCGTATTATGGAAGTACCTGTGGGAGATGCGTTAATTGGTCGTGTAGTAAACGCTCTTGGTCAACCAGTCGATGGTTTAGGACCAATTGCAACCGATAAAACCCGTCCCGTTGAAGCTTTAGCGCCTGGTGTTATGCAACGTAAGTCTGTTTTTGAGCCATTACAAACTGGTCTAAAAGCCGTTGATGCCCTAGTGCCTATTGGTCGTGGTCAACGTGAGTTAATTATTGGTGACAGAAAAACAGGAAAAACCTCCGTTGCAATTGACACTATTTTAAATCAAAAAGATCAAGATATGATTGTTATTTATGTAGCAATTGGTCAAAAAGAGTCAACAGTTCGTACCCAAGTGGAAACGCTACGTCGTCATGGTGCTTTAGACTACACAATTGTAGTAACAGCTTCTGCTTCACAACCTGCACCAATGTTATTTATTGCTCCTTATGCCGGTGCAGCAATGGGTGAAGAATTCATGTATAACGGCAAACACGTCTTAGTTGTTTACGATGACTTATCAAAACAAGCCGTAGCGTATCGCGAATTGTCCCTATTACTTCGTCGTCCTCCAGGTCGTGAAGCTTATCCTGGGGATGTGTTTTACTTGCATTCTAGATTATTAGAACGTGCCGCGAAACTTTCAGATGAATTAGGTGGCGGTTCAATGACTGCCCTACCATTTATCGAAACGCAAGCCGGAGACATTTCAGCTTATATTGCAACGAACGTTATCTCCATTACTGACGGACAAATTTTCCTAGAAAGTGATTTGTTCTACTCAGGTATTCGTCCAGCTATTGATGCCGGTTCTTCTGTATCACGTGTTGGTGGTTCCGCTCAAATTAAGGCAATGAAAAAAGTAGCCGGTACCTTGCGTTTAGACTTAGCATCATTTAAAGAATTAGAAGCCTTTACACAATTTGGTTCAGACTTAGATGCAGCTACCCAAGCGAAATTAAACCGTGGTCGTCGTACAGTTGAAATTTTAAAACAAAAACTGCATGCTCCATTAGCAGTTGAAAAACAAGTCGTTATTTTATATGCGTTAACTCATGGATTTATCGACTCAATTCCAGTGAATAAAGTCTTGGAATTTGAAAAAGATTTATTTGAATACTTTGATGCGAAAAAACCAGAAATCTTTGCACATATTCGTGATACCAAAGATTTACCAGATACTGATGTATTAGATGAAGCGATTAGAGAATTCAAAAATACCAAAGATTACCGTGACCCTGCATTAACTGCGGAAGAAAAAATCGAAACTGTAACAAAAATCTAACAGGAAGGAGCGTTAATCATGGGAGCTTCGTTAAATGAAATCAAAACCAGAATAGCATCAACGAAGAAAACCAGTCAAATCACGCGTGCGATGCAAATGGTCTCAGCAGCGAAATTGACCAAGTCTGAAAGCTTATCAAAAGACTTTCAAATTTACGCTTCTAAAGTTCGAGCAATTGTTACAGATATTGCAGCAAGCGATATTGAAACAGGTGGTGCAACAAATGGTCCAGCTTATTTAGCCATGTTAAATGAGCGAGAGGTTAAACGCACTGCTTATGTTGTAATTACTTCGGATAAGGGGTTAGTTGGTGGATATAATTCCAATGTTTTAAAAGCAACACTAAATATGATTCAAGCCGATCATCAGTCGAATGATGAATTTGAAATTTTTGCCATTGGTTCAACAGGAGCAGACTTTTTTAAAGCTCGCGGGATGAACGTTAGCTATGAAATGTCTGGATTAGCCGATCAACCTTCATTTGATGATGTAAGAAAGATGGTTAATCGGATGATTCAAGGTTATAAAGATGAATTATTTGACGCTTTATATGTGGCTTACAACCATCATATTAATTCATTAACTCATCAATTTCGAGTGGAAAAAATGCTGCCAATTAGTGACTTGGATCATGAAGAAGCAAGTTCTCATCGAATTCCATTTATTATGGAACCTTCAAGAGAGGCAATTTTAGAAGTTTTATTACCACAATTTGCTGAAAGTATGATTTATGGAGCGATTATTGATGCAAAAACAGCAGAACACGCTTCAGGTATGACAGCAATGAAAACAGCAACTGATAATGCGCAAACAATTATTTCTGATTTAACAATTGAATATAACCGTGCAAGACAAAGTGCGATTACGCAAGAAATTACCGAAATTGTAGCCGGTGCAGCTGCTTTAGATTAAATATGAACAGGGTGAAGTAGGCATAAGCTAGGAAAAAAGATAAAATTGAAATCAGGTAAAAAGCACCTGTTTTCAATTTTCCTATTTTTCATAGCTTATAAGCGCCTACTTTACCACCTAAAATATGAACGGGAGGAAAATTCTATGAGTTCAGGAAAAATTGTCCAAGTCATCGGACCAGTTGTTGACGTGGAATTTCCAATTGACGGACAATTACCAGACATTAATAATGCACTGGTTGTTTATAAAAATGATGAAAAAAAATCAAAAGTTGTATTAGAAGTTGCACTTGAATTAGGAGATGGTGTGGTTCGTACCATTGCAATGGAATCAACAGATGGTTTGCAACGTGGTACAGAAGTAATGGACACAGGTAAGTCTATTTCGGTACCAGTTGGACCTGAAACGTTAGGCCGTGTGTTTAACGTATTAGGTGATACAATTGACCTTGAAACACCATTTGCTGATGATGCACCGCGTAATTCGATTCACCGCAAAGCACCAACTTTTGAAGAACTTTCTACCTCTAATGAAATTTTAGAAACAGGGATTAAAGTAATCGACTTACTTGCCCCTTATCTAAAAGGTGGGAAAGTTGGCTTATTTGGTGGTGCTGGTGTTGGGAAAACTGTTTTAATCCAAGAATTAATTCATAATATTGCTCAAGAGCATGGTGGTATCTCCGTATTTGCTGGGGTTGGTGAACGTACGCGTGAGGGTAATGATTTATACTTTGAAATGAAAGAGTCAGGCGTCATCAACAAAACAGCCATGGTTTTTGGACAAATGAATGAACCACCAGGTGCTCGTATGCGTGTTGCCTTAACAGGTTTAACCATTGCTGAGTATTTCCGTGATGAAGAAGGGCAAGATGTACTACTTTTTATCGACAACATTTTCCGCTTCACTCAAGCAGGTTCTGAAGTTTCCGCTTTACTTGGACGTATGCCATCAGCCGTAGGTTATCAACCAACCTTGGCAACTGAAATGGGACAATTACAAGAACGAATTACTTCAACCAAAAAAGGTTCAGTTACATCTATTCAAGCAATCTACGTGCCAGCCGATGACTATACCGATCCGGCTCCAGCAACAGCCTTTGCCCATTTAGATGCAACAACCAACTTAGAACGTAAATTAACGCAACAAGGAATTTACCCAGCCGTTGACCCACTCGCTTCATCATCATCTGCCCTATCACCAGAAATCGTAGGTGAAGAGCATTATGAAGTAGCAACTGAAGTTCAACGTGTTCTTCAACGTTACCGTGAGTTGCAAGATATCATTGCGATTTTGGGAATGGATGAATTATCGGATGAAGAAAAAACATTGGTAGGTCGCGCGCGTCGTATCCAATTCTTCTTATCACAAAACTTTAACGTTGCAGAAACATTTACAGGGATTCCAGGATCTTATGTGCCAGTAAAAGAGACAATTTCAGGCTTTAAAGATATTCTTCGTGG
>JAITWV010000268.1 GCA_031285105.1 Streptococcaceae bacterium
CTATAGGTCAACCCACATTTGGTTGCGATGATGACATCCTCACGTTTCGCATATTTATTTAGTGCTTTTCCTAGCATTTCTTCTGATTCACCATCAGTATAAATATTGGCAGTATCAAAAAAGTTAATACCAAGATCTAAACATTCTTTAACAATTTTTTCTGCTTCTTCATAACCAACAGTCCATGGGAACAATTTACCTGGAGTACCAAACCCCATCGTTCCTAAACAAATTTTAGAGACCATTAGGCCACTATTTCCTAATCTAGTATATTCCATTTCATTCTCCTCTTTTCTTTGTTAATTCATAAGTACCTCTCAAGCGTTTAGTCATGAGAGGTGCTTTATCTAATATATTATGTTAAGGCTCCTACGATATTGTGTGGTACATATAATTCTTCTAAATAGCTCAAATCTTGCGATGATAGTTTTACATTAAATGCTCCAACTGCATCTTCTAAATATTGAGGTTTTGTTGCCCCAATAATCGGTGACGTTACTCCTTTTGCATGTTGCCAAGCTAGTGCAATATGACTCATTGTTGCATTGTGTTTATCTGCTAATTCTTTCACGCGATCGGCAATTCTTCTATCCGTATCTTCCGTCGTGTCATATTTGAATGAAGCGAATTTATCTGTTTTTGAACGAGCCGTTTCTTTATCCCATGCACGAGCCAAACGACCTGCTGCAAGTGGAGAATAAGGGGTTAATGATACGCCATATTGTTTCGTAACTGGAATTAACTCTCTTTCGTCTTCACGATACACTAGGTTGTAGTGGTTTTGCATCGACTCAAATTTTGTCCAACCATTTTGCTCAGCGACAACTTGCATATTGTGGAATTGATAGCCAAACATCGCCGAAGCTCCTAATGCACGTACTTTTCCAGCTTTCACTAAACCGTGTAAGGCTTCCATTGTTTCTTCAATTGGCGTAGATGCATCGAAACGGTGGATGATATAAAGGTCTAAATAGTCTGTACCCAAACGTTTTAAAGTTCCTTCGATTTCACGTTCAATATTGGCTTTTGATAAATTACCAATTCCAGTTTCCATCGATCCTTGATTGAAGAAAACTTTTGATGCTACAACGACTTTATCTCGTGCAATGTTGTTTTTAATGGCGTGTCCTAAAAACTCTTCACTTGTTCCACCGGCATAAATATTCGCTGTATCAAAGAAGTTATAGCCTAATTCTAGTGCTTTTTGGACCATTTTTTCGCTATCTTCTTTGTTTAACATCCAAGAACCACGTGAGCCACCATCGCCAAAACTCATACATCCAACTGATAATTTTGAAACTTCAATATCTGTATTTCCTAATTTTGCGTATTCCATTTTTTCTTGTCCTCTTTTCATTTGATATTCTTATTTTGTCAATTTTTTCAAAAACGTGCTATCTAATTCCTTGCATAAACTTGCCTATTTCTGCTATTGAACATTTTCCACTTGAGTTTTTGATTGTATCTCATCAAATAATTCACCATTCTTCGTTGCTTCATCAATAGTAACTCCGCTTTTAAAGTCAGGTGCTTGTAGGAAATTAGGTTTTTTATAAGCGATAAACGTTACCAATCCTGAGGCAATCGCAAAAAATGCTGCTACTAGAGGAATAACTGAAAGTGTTGCTTGCTCAATTGCCACTCCACCTACAACGCCACCCATCGCCACTCCTAATTGCAAGGCTGAACCGTTCAAACTCATCATGATGGAAGATGCTTCTGGTTTATAAAGAGATAATTGATAATTTTGCTGTGGGATGAACATCCAAACCGAGCAAATCCAAATCATCTGAAGAACAACCACCATAATCATATTTGCCGAAAAGATATGTAATAAAATTAATGCAACCGCTTGGGTGAAGAGAATCAAAGGCTGCACTTTTTTCACCGCAACTTTTCCAGCAATCGCCCCTGTTAGATAATTACCGATAAAACTACCGATACCAATGAGGAATAAAGTCATTGAAATCATTTGATTATCCATACCAACTACATTTGCTAAAAACGGACTGGCATAGGTATTCATCACTGATACGTTAATAAACATTAAAAGCGTCATTGAAAAGGCAACGAGTAATTGTGGATTGGTTAGAAACTTCAATTGTTCTTTGATTGGAATTGGCCGATCTTTTTCTTGTGATGGCAGAATTTTAATTAGTAGCAACAAACATGCAAAGGATAATATGCTGATAAACCAGAATAAAACGCGCCAATCTAAAATTGATATTAACATTCTAGAAATTGGTACCCCTACAATAATCGAAATACTTGAACCCATGATAACTGTCGCAATTGCTTTCACACCCTTACCTGTTGGTGCATTTCTAGCTGCAAAAGCAAAGGCTGATATGCCAAATACGCCTGCACCAATCCCGATAAATACGCGAGAAATAGCTAACAACATAAAATTAAAGGCATTTGCGGTTAATAACACACCGATTAAAACCAAAATCATTGCACCGATTAGGGATTTCTTTTGGGTCCAATTGCCAATTAATGCTATAACAATCGGTGTCCCAAATGCACCTGATAAAGCAAAAATTGTTGTTAATTGCCCCATTAAAGGAATCGAAACATCTAATGAGTGTGCTGCTTGATCCATAATGCCCATGAAAATATTATTCGATGAGGCATTTAAAAAAGTGATAATTGCTAATAGAAAAATAATTGTTTTAAATTTCATTTTACTTCCTCCAATTCATACCTTATTATCTACTATTGGAACTGCTTTTACTTTCACATTTATTGCATAAACTTGCCTATTTCTGTCAATAACAAAAAGCACTAAGATTATTCCCAATGCTTTTGTTGATTATTGATTAAAAATTTCTTCTAAGGTCATTTCAAATTCAGATAGCTCTTTTGAATGGAGGATATCTGTCATTTCTTTCAGTCGAATTGGCAAACCTGAGTCTAGAAAAGCATCTACTTGAAAAAAATACAGGCTAACTATTTTCTTCAAAGGGTCAACAATCCAGTATTCTTTCACTCCTGCTTGTTGATAAGCGGCTG
>JAITWV010000341.1 GCA_031285105.1 Streptococcaceae bacterium
TGAAAAGTTATGGAACCGGTCCGGCTACAGCAAGGTAAACCACCCTAAGCGCAGAGCCAAGCCAGCCGAAAATTCGCAGTTTATAATTCACAAACTTCTCTTTTTACAATCTAAAATCAATTACGATGTACTAAAGCGACAATCAACTAGCACAACAGATTAACTCCATTATAACGCAACAAAACAATACTTGCCTTTAGAAAGATTCAACTTGTTTCAAATTTTTCTTAACTAGCGAAAATGATGAAAAACACTCATTTCTTGTTATTAAAACAAATAGCAATATCGTTGGCAGTTATCATGAAAACCTTTTGAATACTATGTCTTGACAGTCTTGATAGCTTTGTTAGTTATTCATTTACGTGGAATGTTCCCTTTGGCTTTCGTTATTTTTTAAATTAATCGCTTTCAGGAATATGATGATATTGTAGAAGAAAAGGAAAAGGAGGTTGAGTATCATGCAAGAACGTAAAGGATATAAACGTGTCGTAAGTAGCTTTTTCTTGTCCTGTTTGATACTTGGAACATGGACAGGATGCGCAAATGTCAAAATGAACATGGGCTTACATAAAAAGGTCAATGCTAGTGTTCATTTAGTAGGTCCACAACAAACTGATGATACTTACAACTCTTATGAAGCCTTGATTGCCTTAGAAAATAAACAATCAAAAAACACAAACAATGATACCTTTACTGATTACCATAATGCAATAGTCATCGAACAAATTTCCCAAGCAAATAAACAACGTGCGGAGCAAAAAGCCAAAGAAAAAGCTTTAGAAGCAAAAATGGCGGAAGAATTAGCAATCCAACACCAAAAAGAATTAGAAGAAGCTGCAAGGCAAGCGGCCTACTCTAAAGCGCAATCCGCTAAAGCTGCCCAAGAACAAGCCGAACAAGCACAAATTCAACAAGAAGCCAATCAAGCACAAGAAGAAGCCAATCAAGCGGCTCAAGAACAACAAACACAACAACAAGCACAAGTCGCACAACAAAATACCTATGCTCCAGACACTATTTACCTAAATGGCAATGCAATCCCTTATGTGAATGCAGGTCAAGGAAGTGGGCAAGCAATCATTGATGCCAACCCCAATGGAACCGCTGCTACATGGGGAGGGGCTAGTGTTCAATCAGGAAGTGATGGCTTAAATACGCATTTTATCGGTCACAATTATGGTGCCTTTACTTGTTTATTAGGCGCAAACATAGGGGACGTCATTACGATCACTGATGGTGCGAGCAATCCGACCAGTTATGTGGTCAATGACATTCGTAAATCTGATAACGATGGGTATGAACTTGGGACAGGTGCGGATTTAATGGGCATGGTTGCAGGTGTTGGTGGTGGAGAACGCGTCACTTTACAAACTTGCTTTGATGATTTTTCCCTTTTGTTTGTTTTTGCGAACGCAGGATAGCTAAATAGCTAATATTATTCGACTCTCATTTATTTTGAGGGTCTTTTTTCTATTTTTTTTAAAATATTTTGTGTATTGTGCAAAAGTTTTGTTAAAAATGTTTAAATGATAAGTTATGAATTAGAATGAAATAAGTTATAAAGGAGTCGTTCTAATCATTATCGTCGTTTTTTTATAAATGGAGGTGAGGCTATTGTCTAGGAAAGAAAAGCGGAAAATGGATAAAACTGCAATGTCAAAAGTAAAGCATCAATTACTCTTCAAAATCTTTCTTGTTTTTGCTTTTCTATTTTTCTTTGGAATTGCCGTTTACCCCATAGTTATTGACTCACTAAATGAGCAGCTAGATACCTTAATCATGAAAGAACATCAAAAAAGGGCAAATCGTGAATATCAAGAATTGCTCAAGGCTGACCATGAACGAGAAACTCTAGCGCAACGTCAAAAAGAATATGCGCTGAAAGATCCATTCTCGCAAGAAAGTTTAAATGAAGTGGCGCGTAAGGTGCAAAGTGTTGATTTTTATACCAAACATACTATTGGCATCATCTATGCACCAAGTATCGGAGTGAGTTTACCGATATTTGATTCAATTAAAGAAGAGTTCTTAACCAAAGGAGCGTCCTGGATGCTGTTTACTGATTACCCGACAGGTGGGAAAAGTCGACATTCAGTCATCACCACCCACACTGGTTTACCCTCAGCAACCTTGTTTTCACATTTAGATAATATGAAAGAAGGAGATGTGTTTATTGTTGATTTAGGGCAAAAAAATTATCTTGCCTATGAAGTCTTTCGTATTCGTGTTGTGGAACCACATGACTTATCACCCATTCAAATGGAAGAAGGCGAAGATTTGATGTCGCTTTTGACTTGTACGCCTTATATGGTCAATACACATCGGTTGATTGTGACCGGAAAACGAACGCCTTTTACCCCAACCATGCAAACGCAAATTGAAAAGGTCATTGCCAATAAATCCTGGAGACGTTGGTTAATCTGGTCAGGTGTGGCATTCGTTGTTTTACTGGCAATCAGTTATCTGGTTTATCTCATTCGTCGCTTTCTTATTCGTAAAAAGAAATATGACTTATGCTTAAAAGTTTTAGATGAACAAGGACATTTCCCATTAGACGAGGTGGTGTTTGGTTTATTTGATAAAGCAGGAACAGCAAAAATTACCAGAAGAGGTGAACATATTTTAGCTGTACCTGATGAATACGGTCAAATTGTCATCAAAAATCTACCCGGGTATAAATACTCACTCAGACCACTGCAATTACCCCAAACGCACTATACCTTACCAGAGTTGCGAGTGTATGTAAAAAAGAAAAACAATGCCCATTTTCACATTTATCCTAAAAAACGATGGTGGAAGAAAATTGCTTTTATCCAAAATGTCAATAAATTTACCCATATCTATCTCGCACGTAAAACGCAAAAAAGGCAGGTGAGAAAATGAAATTATTAGGAAATAAACATCGAATTTTATTTTTAATCCTTGGTTTTCTTTTATTATATGGAACCAATCTGGTTGAGGCGGCGACATTTGAAGTACAGGTTAATCTTTTAACCCAAGATGACGGTGCTGTAAGCAATATGCCGATGAAAATTTACAACATTGATAACTCATTAAGTAAGTTTCCGGCAAAACCAAATGAAACGCCACATGATTATTATACAAGATATGCCCAAGCAGTTGAAAATGGAGAAGTTAATGAAGCACTTTGGGCAGATGTAGCTCCTAGTATGTCGTCAAATGCCAAAGGAGAAATCACCTTTACCTTGCCAGATACGAGTGGACTTTATATCCTTGTCCAAGCAGGAAACACTGTTGAATATGAAGTACATCCATCCATTTTTCAATTACCAACTTATGACATAAATACAGGACAAATGAACTCAGTTACCGTAATTGATCCTAAAGTTACTCATAATCTCCAACCACCTGCATCTACTACGACACAATCGAGTGTAACAAGGGTAAGTCCGCCAAGAACTAGAGCGCCTTTACCACGAGCAGGCGAGAGAATTGCTATTTGGTTGATGGTTATTGGTTTTATGATTATAGGAGGTGTTTTTGCTTTTCAGTACCAAAGAAAAAAACGAAAGTTTATTGAAATTGATAAAGAGTTTAAGAAAAGTAAATTTGGACGAAAGGGGAAAGAAAATGAATAAACACAAAATTTGGAAATTATTGCTTGCAGTTATTTTAGTTCTACCATTAACACTTGGTCTGCTCCAAATACGAACGCAAGCAGCAGGTGAGATTACGTTGACTATTCATAAGGTTGACCAATCAGGACATCTAGATGAAGTTGGCAGTGGGATACAAAATTCAGGAGGCACGGCTGTAGCAGGTGGTACTTTAGCCTCACTACCAACAATTGAAGGAGTGAAATTTACACTTTTTAATCTTACACAAGAATACTATAACTTGACCCAAACGATTAACGGAGCAACTTCAACTTATTATACTCCGCAAGAAGCTTATACCTTTTTAGCTAATAAATACCGCCTAACACTTCCAGTAGCTTATGCAGGAGCAGGGATTTTAGGGGCTGGTTATGTTGGAACACCAGCTGTGTCTTTAGCAACGGATGTAAATGGTCAAACAGTATTTGGTGCAGTGGATGCAAAAACATCGGTTAATATTCAACCATCAGGCACATCATCCATTAACTCCATTTATCTAGTGGCAGAAACAGATGTAACAAATGCTAAAAAAGCAGGTGTTGCAGTAAGTATTATGACGAAATCGCATACGCTTTTAGCTTTACCAGTTTATGCGATGGATGAGGTAACAGGAGATTATATCAAAGATCCTTCGATAGACTCAACTGCCACACCGTTAACGAATATTCATCTGTATCCAAAAAATGAAGTGCAAGATATTCATAAGACTGTTTCAAATGTTTATTATGTTGATCAAACTACGGGGGTGTTAACCTCTTATGGCTATAACACAGCTAGTTCACCTAAGACGTATCCAGTAACAGTTGGCGATGTAATTAAATACACAAAGACAATTGTTTTATCAAGTGAAGTTGAGACGTATGGAATTGATGTCTTTGATTTGGTACCAGATGGTATGCTTTATCTAGGAACGGAGTCAATTGCGGTGAAACAAACGAGTGGTACGACTTGGTATGCGTTAAATAAATCACCAGTTACTATGCTTTCACAGTTACAAGTTGGCGCTCCGGTTTCAACTTTAGTAAATCAAGCAAATACAGCAAATGCGTTAAGTGATATTACCTTGGGAACGTATCAAGGACTAGCAGTTGCTCCATTCTTTACCTTTAGCTCATTGGTTGCTACTCCTGTGATGAGTACAGATGTTCGTTATCATTTAGATGGGTCATTATTTACACCAAGTGATGATGGAGCAACGTTAGAGATTGTTTTATATATGCAGTTTGTCCCAAGAACCGATGAGTCGAACTTAGACAATCCAGTTTACAACAAAGTAGCTGTGGCAAGTTATCCATTAACAGACACACCACCTGAAGTACCAACACCAGATGGAGTTGTTCCAGGCGGTTGTCGTTTTGAAAAAGTAGACTCACTCAATGGTAGTGGTCTTGGTGGAGCTGAGTTTTATGTGTTTTATGGTGATCCAAGTATTAAAGCTACCCCACTAAACGACCTTAATGGAGATGGCTACCCTGATGTTTGGAAAAAAATTGCCTTTGATCAAAGAAGTAAGTCAGACTTAGCAACAATTACAGACTTAGACGGTAACCAATTCTTATATGATGTCATTAACCAAAAGAATGGTAGTGTTTGGTTGGCTAATAATACCAATGGAGTTTCTGGTGTGAAACTAGGCAGTGTTCAACAAACCACACCACCAATAATAGCAACGGATGGCGCAATAACAACACCAGACTCAGGTATCTTTGTGGTTTATGGTTTAGGCTCATCGACAACGTTTACTGGGAATAATCAATATTTCCTAGTTGAAAAAACAGCACCAACAGGCTATATATTGGATAGTTCACCACAACCATTCATTGTAAAAACCGAAGCAGTAGACAATATGCAATATGGAACGTTAGATAATGCCAATGTGGACTTTGCACTTAACCCTCAAGGAGAAAGTAGTTATATTGTCACAACAGCAAGATCTAATGACGGGACTGCACCTTTATATACGGACAGTACAGTCAAACCAGTATTTTCTACTACCCCACCGACATTACGTGATGATTCGTATATTGCGGTGAAAAATATTGCAGCCGGACAATTACCTCTAACCGGTGCCAAAGGAATTTGGTTAATGATTCTTTTTGGACTAGTAGGAATGTTAGGCGTATTCTTCTTATGGAAACGCAGTAAAGACAAAGAAAATACACCAAATAATGTAGAGTAACACTATTTCCAGTGTCAATTTTCGGCACTGGAAAATACATACACCTAAGGATGGTGAAACGAGCGTTTAGCCTTAAGTAAATTTCTCAAAGATGGGGTTCTTTGCTTGCAAAGGTTCCTAGCTTTGAAAATTTAACTTAAGGTTGCTCGATTGAACCTCGACTAGATTATTTAAGGAGGATCGTATAATGACTAAAAAGAAAATTCAATATCTATTTTTAATGCTATTACTCCTTTCCTTATCTGTGTTTTTTGGTGAAATCTTAGTGAATGCTGATTTAACTGATACAGCACATGTCGTGGTGCATAAAAAAGATGCCACAGGGGCGATGAGTGCGAAAAAGGATTCAACTGGTAAACTTCTGCCACTCTTAGATTCTGCAGGGAATATTAATGTCACCGATGCGAATACAGGGGCAACACTCAATCCAAACGATGCCACATTATCCCCTGACTTACACACAATTGCGGGGTTAAAAGGAATTGATTATGTGGAATTTACGCTTTATGATATCACAGAATATTTTTATGCTACTTATAACCCTACCGCAGCAACTCTTGACGCAAAGTACCAACAAATGGTCACGGATTTAGGGAAAGTCAATGCAACCAATCAAACAATTATTACGACGAATGGCAAACCTTTTGGTGGAACCCTTGGGGTAGGTAATACGGTTAATCCTGTCCTTACCCAATTTATTTCAGATACGCCCACATTAGGACAACTATGGTTAGGACATGACCCCATTCACGGTATCGCACCATTCAAAAATGTGCCGATGTATAATGCGGTAATGTCTGCTTCAAAAGGGACACCCGTCTATGCAGTTTATGTTTTGGTTGAATCGGACATTTCTAAAGCAAGATTGCCCGATGTGCTATTTCCAACAGGATACAATGTCAATTTAGCCGGGATGACGAATACATTCTTTGCTTTTCCTGTTTTGGATAATAGTGGAAATGAAGTGAAAGCAGTGCATTTGTATCCGAAAAACGTGACAGTAAATCAGCCGATAAAAAATACCGTGCGTATCTATGGGCCATTGAACAATACCAATGTAGTATCTACCAGTCAGACCATTGATACAAGGAAATTAGATCATTATAATCCCGTTGCAATAGGTGTTTCTAAGATGTGGGGGGCATTTGGACGTGATGAAATCGAAACTTTTTCAACAACAATTGGAGATAGAGCATTTACAGAGATGATTGTGCCGATTTATGAATTAGGTTATATTGATATTTTGAACGTTTTTCCACCAGGTATTCGTTATGCTGGCTCGAATCAAGCCTATATTGTAGGAACCCCTGAATCTGAATTAAATGGCCTACCTAATTTAGCAACGATTGGCTCAGGGAATCCTAATGGCCCTTCTACGCAAACAACGATTCAAAACTACTATTATGGTACAGCTACAGTAGAGTATCCATTGGGGTCAGGAAATAAGTTTAGTTACGAAGCCCCTCCAGGTTCACAGAATTATTTCAACGCCCCTCAATATTGGAATGTCGTTGTACCAAGTTACGATAACAAAACTAGTGTGGGAGCTCCAGTGCCGACTTATGCCAATTTGATCACTTTTCTTCAAAATGATGCAGCAACTGCAAATCCCTTGTACCCACATTATTTGGAATCAATTATGACAGCAAATGCTTTAACAGGCGATCAATTGAATGATCCAAATCCTGAAACCGGTTATCAATTTCAATGGTTACGTTATTATATAAAAGACCCAAGATATCTTGGAGCAAACTTTGTGATTACCACTGATACCTGGTTAACAGGCGCGCCAAATAGTTGGGATTCAACAATAAAAGAGTTCAACCCAAATGGTGTGAATCCAGATGCGCCAATTCACAGTCCTATGTTTGTTTCTTACGTGAAAGGATGGCAAAATAGTACAAATTGGTGTTATGAGACAACAAATAATCCAGATGGCACGCCAAAACCCTATGATATTTATGCGGCTCGATTTTTCTACACTCCAGGTGATGAGTATGTATCAAATGGCTACCGATTTAGGAAAGTGGATGCAGATACTGGAAGAGGGGTCGCTGGTGCGCAATTCCAACTATATTATGGCGTACCAACAGCAGCTTCTTCCACTTGGTACCCATTAGCAGTAAATAAGGTGAATCCAGCACCTAATGTTACTACTGGCATCACAACATCAAATGCTACACCAAACGCTGATCCCCAATTTCTATATTTTGACGGTAGAACTGTTTTGGGACTATATAATCCGCCTTCTCAAGCTACTTTATCAGGCTTGATTAACCAAGGGAGTTTTTACAAAGTATCTGGTTTAAAATATACTTCGACAGGTGTAGCGACACGACTAAATAATGCAGGAGTCAATACAACAACCATACAACCTTATGGCACAAGTACAGGTGTTGATCCAGGATTGATGACCACAGGTGCCGATGGACGATTTGTCATTTATGGTCTATCTAGCACTCAAAACTATTGGCCAGTTTCTCAAGGCGGGCTTTATCAACGGTCTAACTCAAATTCAGGGAACTACACGACAGGGCATACTTATTTCTTAGTCGAAAAAGTTGCAGCTCCTGGGTATGTATTAGATCCGACCCCAATTCCCTTTGTCGTAACGTGTGAGGCAACTGACAAAATCGCCTACGGAACACTCGACAACAGCAATGTCCAAAACCGCAGTGGCCCATTAAAAGGAACCATCCCGCCACAAGAAGAAAGTCCTTATCAAATTGATAATGTCGTGGGGGATAACTATCACATGATTTACAATACGCATATCGGTGACCTTCCTTTAACAGGAGGCAAAGGCAAATCAATGGCTATCCTCACTGGAATACTAGGTATGCTTGGTATCATTCGCTTATGGATAAATAAGAAAAAAATCATCCATAAAAAACAGCCAGCCAAGCAAAAGGATATCGAAATCGAATAAAGATGAAAGGAGTAAGCAAATGAGCAATCAGAAATGGACACAAAAATTAGTACATTTTCTCATGATTATCGGGCTTGTTTTGACTCCTTTTCATGGTAGCATTCAAGCAATCTCAGACGAGCTTGAGGCAGAAAGTTCGCAAACGAGTAAAGATTCTCGAACGCAAGAAACACCGCTTGAAAACATAAGTGAAGAAGTAAAAGGGCAATTAAAAGAAATGGAAAATGTCGAAAATGTTTCCACTTTGCTTATGAGTGTACCAATGCCACCGCAAGAAACCATGCCGCCTTCA
>JAITWV010000345.1 GCA_031285105.1 Streptococcaceae bacterium
CAAGACGCCAAAGCTAATTCGAAACTTTTCTTTTTTCGTTTTTCCTTCGATTGTTCTAAGTTGAATCCTTCCAAATCCACGAATACTGATTACATCTAAAAGTTCAACCGGAAAATCTGAACGTGTTTCTTCTTTCCAATTGACTTTTACTTTACCTGAGTCAACTAATTGCTTTGAACGCTGCCTAGATATATTATACACAGTCGCAATTAAATTATCCAAGCGTAAGCTACTTAAAGTTGTACTTTCTTCTTGCCACTCATCTTTTGGTGCAATGATATCTGTATAAGTTCTTTCTTCTAAGCGAACATTTACTTTGCCAACTTTCGTTAATTCTTGGACAATATAATTTTTTGTATGATCACTTAACATAACCTGCCAACGTTCACCGTCTGTCATAATATCTCCGAAATAATCTCGTTTCATTCCAGTGGCAAGTAAAGAGCCAAGAATTTTTCCATGTGAAAGTTCGGTAAATTTAGCTGGATAAACGATTTCAAAAACGGCTATTTCAAACCTATCCTGCTCAGGTTCGTAATACTCTGGATAAATACAAGCACGCTTTCTTTCAGCAGCTTCATATCCTCCATAAAACATAAATTTTAACTCGCTATTTTGACGCACCAATGTCTCTACAATAAATTGCTGACGTGGGTCTAAAAAATCAGTTAAAAATGGGGCATATTGGTTGTCAACCTTTTCAATCCATCCTTCTACTTTGTCAATAAAAGGATGTTCGTCGGGTCTAAAATGCTGGTATACATTTTCATTCACGGCAAAACATCCTCCTTACATTATTAAAAAATTGAACGTAACACAATAAATAGTCCTTGCTGCGCTAAACGTAGTACAAAAAGTGCGACTATTGGACTTAAATCAATCCCACCAACTCTCAATGGTAAACGGCGAAATCGCTCTAAATAAGGTTCAACTATTTGTCCTAGTAATTGACCAATTTTTGATTGATAAGCACCTGGAAACCAACTCATTAGGATATAAATAATAATAGCTAATTCATAAAAAGAAAAGGCTCTTGATATTAAGTAAAAAATTACTGACATAGCGTCTCCCATATCTTAAATGTCAAAATTATGTTCGTGTAATAAAGAACGTGCCTGATTGCCATCAATAGTGATATTTGCTGGTGTGCATAGGAAAATTTGACTTCCAACACGTTGAATATCACCTTCAATTGCATAAACAATTCCTGTAAAGAAATCAACACAACGAGCTGCTGAATGTTCTTCCATCAAGTGAAAATTCACTAAGACAGCATTTTGGTTCATTAAGATCTTTCCAATATCCATTGCCTCTGAGTAAACACGTGGCTCTTTAATTGCAATTTTTAATGTTTCGTTCGTTTTTCTTGTATTTGTACCTGTTCCACCTTTTGTTGCTGGTGAACCATTACCTCTACTTTGAGCTGTCTGTAAATCAACAACTTTTGCATCGTTATTATTTGATGCAACTGCTTGTGGAATACGTGGTGTCGCTGTTTGAGGTTGCACTTGACGATTTGGTTGATTTTGTGCAAATTGATTCTTTGGTGTTGGCATTTGTTGTGTCGGACGAGTTTGTGCTTGACGCATTGGAGCTGCTTGCTGTCTAAGCGGCGTTTGTCCTAAACGTGAGGTTTGTTGCACACGCACTTGCTGATTTTGACGTGTATTCATCCCTTGATTTTGCGTATTTGTTTGCGGTGTTTGTTGACTTTCTACACGAATTGGGGTTGATTTACGTACATTTGTGGATGCTTTAGGTGCACTTGGTTCTTTAGGTTGTGCAAAGTTTGGCGTTGAACGTTCAACATCCCCTTCGTAGTCTACATACTCATCATCACTTAAACCAAAAAAGTTTGTGAAGTTTGAGATTTTAACTTTATCTAATATTCCCATTGCTTTCCTCCGTAAATAATGTAGAACCGATACGAATGAATGTTGCTCCTTCTTCTACGGCAATTTGGAAATCACGGCTCATTCCCATACTTAATTCGGTACAAGGTGCGTGTTTCAAATTTTTTTCTCTTATTTGTTCTTGCAATATTCTTAAGCTAGAGAAAATATCTCTTAGTTGTGTTTCATTCGCATCAATTGGTGCCATCGTCATTAAACCGACTACACGAATCTTTGAAAATCCACTTAATTTGTCCATAAATTCAAAAGCTTCCTCTGACATTATACCATGTTTTTGAGCCTCTTTTGCAATATTTATTTGAACAAAGCAATTAATTACTTTTTCTGCACGCTTTTCAATCTCACTAGCAAGCTTTAAAGAGTCTAATGCATGAAAATAATCAATTTGGTTGATGATTTCTTTTACTTTGCGTCTTTGAAGCGTACCAATCAAATGCCAAGTAATTGTTTCATCTTGTAATTCTTTTTGTTTTTCAATTAGTTCGTCTACACGATTTTCACCAAAATGGTTCAGTCCAAAAGGTAATACCTCAGCGGAAGTTTTGGCATCTGTGTATTTTGTAACTGCAATAACCGTAATATCATCAAGCGAGCGACCAGATTGAATGGCCGCTTGCTTGATGTTATCACGTAATTTTAAAACTCGAGTTGCTAACATTTTAACGTTTTGTACGACGGAAGAATGGTGGTACTTGGTTGTCATCTTCCGTTGCTTTTGTTGTGTCTGCTTTTTTGAAAACGTCTAATCCTGTAGTGTTACTTTCTTGTGGAATTACCGCTTCTTCTAATGGTTGACGTACAGATGGCTCACGGCGAATATCCCATTTACCAAACGCATCATTTTCAGGTTTTTCAGCTACTTCGTCTGTGTAAGTATCAAAGTTTCTTGTTTGAGCAGATGAAGTGACTGATTTAATTGATGTTGTGTTTGTTTGTCTGCGAGCAACTGCTTTTTTAGAAGGTTGTCCTGTTAGGCCTGTTGCTACTACAGTTACACGGATTTCATCGTTCATTGCTTCATCGAAGTTTGTACCTAAGATGATATTTACGTCTGAACCAGCTGCTGCCATAACGATTTCTGATGCATCTTGAGCTTCTGTAAGACCCATGTCATAACCACCAGTAACGTTAAGCAATACGTTTGTTGCACCATTGATTTGAGTTTCTAACAATGGAGAAGCAATCGCACGTTTTGTCGCTTCAATCACACGATCTTCACCTGAAGCAACACCGATACCCATAAGAGCATCCCCTTGATTTTCCATAACTGTCTTCACATCTGCAAAGTCTAAGTTAATCAAACCAGGACGAGTGATTAAGTCAGTAATTCCTTGAACACCTTGACGTAATACGTTATCTGCTTCAGATAAAGCTTCCATCATTGGTGTACGTTTATCAACGATTTGTAATAAGTTGTTGTTTGAAATAATCAATAAACAGGCGCAGGTTATATTAAATATCGGCAGTTTAGGCGATACGGCAGGGTTGTCCGTTAAGGTTGAAAAGCAGGCCGAGTACGAAAAACAAATTGAAAATTGCAACAACAAAAAATGTAGCCTATATGAGAGGTTTGTACTCGGTGAACTTGACGCTGCGGCGTACAAAGCGGAGAAAATCGTGTT
>JAITWV010000358.1 GCA_031285105.1 Streptococcaceae bacterium
CCTACTTTCGGACTTTGGTGTGCAGGCTGCTCAAACTCATCACAATTTGGAATTGTTTGTGGATAATTCCAAAGCTGTACCTCTGCTGAAAAGCAGGCTTAACTGTCTGTAACCCGAAAACCAAATGTAAAAGCGGAATAAACTGATACAACAGAACAGATTCAATACAAGTGAAATTGTATATGGAAAAGGAAAACTATGAGGGCTTACATAACTAAAATTAAAGAAACAACAGAATACATTGTTTATTTACCTGATTCATTGCGTTATTTTATTTCTAATGAAAGTACAGTTGAACTTATTCAAGCTATAATGAAACCGATGTCATTTGATGAACTAACAGAACAAGGATTTACATTTACCAGAGAAGACTACGACTATTTTAATAGTGTTTTATCTGAGAAAGCATTAACAAAGTTCGACAAAATCCCCAACAATGCTTTATCAAGGCTTGTAATAAATATAAGCAATGCCTGCAATTTAGGATGTAAATATTGCTATGCAAATGAGGGACAATATCATTCTTCCGAAGAATTGATGTCATGCGAAGTTGCGATAAAAGTTATGGAATCTTTTTATTCGGTCTTTGACCATATTGAATTGGTTCAACTCTTTGGTGGTGAACCCTGTTTGAATATTCCTGTTGTGGAATGTATTTGTAAATATATTTCTAGCTCAAATAAGAATACAGCAATTGGATTAGTCACTAACGGAACAATTATGCCTGATAATTTGATGGAGCTAATTAAAAATCATAATATTTATACAACCTTAAGCATTGACCACGAACAAATTCACGACATGGTTCGTCCATACAAGAATGGTAAAGGTTCTTTTGAGAAAATCGTTTCTAATATGATGAAACTGAGAGCGTTAACTGGAAAACCAAATCAAATTGAGTTGACCTATACTTCCTTACACGAAAAAATAGGTATTACGGTAGACGATGCTATTAAATCAGTTGAGTATATTTTTGGTCAGATACCAGTTCATTTAGTTCCTGTAATTTCAGATGAACCGATGTATAGGCTTTCAAATACAGATAGTTTTATTGATTCTATTTCAAAATATTTCGAACTAAAAAGGAAAAATACTACAAGATTACAGCATACTTATATACAGAGATTTCTGTACCCATTAATGAATAGGACTCCCTCGAGTATGTATTGTTCAGCAGGACAAGGGACGCTTTCTGTATCAACTAACGGAGATGTCTACTCTTGCTTCTATTTTACAGATGATGAAGAACAAAAGATTACAAATATTTTTAAGTCTTCGAATGAATTTTATAATGATGTAATCAATGCTCGAAATTATTATCATTCTTGCTCGAGTTCTTACATTAAGGATTGTGAAGAGTGCTTCGCAAATACAATTTGTTATAACTGTTTGGGTATCAACTTTTCAGAAACAGGTGATTTGTATAAAAATCCAGAATTTCAATGTGACTTAACTAGAAAAGGTCTTCAAAGAGTGTTGGAAGAGATTGGTGACGATTTTTGTTAAGTATTAGAGCTGTTCACTAATATATGATAAGGAGGTTTTGTTTTGGAAGATTTTTTCCCACGGATTGTCGAAGATATAGAGCACAGCTTATTTATGAAGAACGATAATGGAAACAGTTATTGTATTGGGAGCAGAACCCAAGACAAATATTTTTTTATAAGTGAACGTTTTCTTCCTGACTGTTTGAGGATGTTCACGTTGATGGATGGAATTCATACTTTAACAGAAATTAAAATGCTCATTGAAGAGGGAGGTACAAATGGATTTGATTTTGATTATGCGTATAGCATTTGCTCGGACAATAATTTGATTTCAAATGATACGACAATAAGGAAAGCCCCTTTAAGTGAGTTTGAGCTTTTGTATAAAACTTTAGTGAAAGTCGATATATCCTATTTGTCTGAGCTATCAAAAAATATAAAAGCACCTATTTTCAAATTAATTGTATTTTTAATGACTACAACAATATTTCTAGGAGCATGCGTTTTAATTAGAAGAGGGATTCAAATTGACTGGAATTTCTTTTTAGGCAATCCGATAATGGTATTACTACTCCTTTTTACTTCTACATCATCTGTTTTGCTTCATGAATTTTCACATGCTTTTGTTGCTAGTAGATTCGGATTGAAAGTTGAAAAATTGAGTATCACTACTGTAGCATATACAAGTATTGGGGCTTATGTAAGAGTTCCAGGTATTTACTTTCTAAAACCATTACATAGAATTGTTATTTGGTTGGCTGGAGTATTTATGAATACATTTTTACTTAGTATTGGTATCTTTTTAATACAAAATTATATGGGATATATAAGTATGATTGGAACTGCATTAGTTGTTTCAAATTTCACACTACTATATATATCAATTATTCCATTTTACCTATCTGATGGATATTTTGTAATGACGACTGTACTCAGAGTACCTAATCTTAGGCGGAACTCTTTGTTTAACTTGAAGAAGATACTTAAGGAAAAGAAAATTAATAACATTGGTTTTTTATATGTCTTGTACTTGTTACTTTCGGTAATTTTCACATTGTATTTTATTGGAAAGGCTATTTATCAAGTTGGTTTAGATGTATTTGAAAACATCAATAATCAAGTTTCACCTCTCGCAATATTAATGAATTATAAAAATATATTCATAATTATTGGTGTTTCGATTTTGGGTAGGCTATTATACATAAAATTTATGCAAAAGGGCACCAATAACAATATTGAAAGATAAATTGGTGTTCAACGAAATAAATCTCAAGAATATGAAATGAGTGAGGTGCTAAAGTGAAATCAATTGTTGAAACAAATAATTTGAGTAAGAGTTTCAGAAATCAAAAAGCGTTATCGAATTTCAGTATGAATATTCATCAAGGGGATGTTTATGGTTTAGTAGGGAAAAACGGTGCAGGTAAGACCACTTTAATTAAAATACTTTTCGGTCTTGTTCATGAATCTAGTGGAAATTATTCTCTATTTGAAGTAAATAGTTCTGAGAAAAAAATTTCAGACATTAGGAAACAAATAAGTGGAATTATTGAACAGCCTGCATTTTATCCACATATGAATTCATTCGATAATTTGAAAGTCCAAGCGTATATGAGTAATTTAACCAATTTTAATAAGATAGATGAAGTGCTTCAGATTGTTTCATTAAGAAATGTAGGTAGAAAAAAAGTCAAAAACTTTTCTCTTGGCATGAAGCAGCGTCTAGGTATTGCTAGAGCATTGTTGACTGATTCCAAGCTAATTGTTCTCGATGAACCAACAAATGGATTAGATCCAGAAGGTATTATTGAACTAAGGGAACTTATTAAATTCCTAAATAGAGAAAAGGGTATTACTTTTCTTATTTCAAGCCATTATATAAATGAACTCGAACAAGTGATTAATAAGATTGGAATCATTGGTGATGGACAGATGATTGAAGAAATACCACTTGATTCCTTAAAATTAAAATTGAAGTCGTGTATTGCTCTTTCAACAAATTCTGTTGATGATTGTGTGAAAGCATTAAAAGGAAAATATGCCGACATCAAGTGCAAAGACGAATTGATTTTAATTAATGATATTGATATTGAAGTTGCCGAAGTTATAAAATATCTCTCAGATTGTTCAGTTCCTATAAGTCAAATAAATAAAAAAAGCATGAACTTAGAGGAATATGTATTAAGTAAAATTTCTACAAAGACAAGTTAAAGGAGTGGTGTTCATGAAATATGAGATGTTTAAACTCATAAAGGACTTGCAGTTCAGAGTTTGTTTGATATTCCTGTTTGGTAATATAATTTTTGGATTTTTAATAGCTCCACGTAGAAGTGATTTTTTTGAATATTCAATTTCACAATTTTTAGAAAACAACGTTGACCCAGCTATTTTATTAATTTTAGTTGGTTTGATAGCACCCACAATATTTGCTTCTGAGTATTCATATAATACCTATAAAAACATACTTCCGTATATTCATAAGAGAAACACATTTGTTAACAAAGTGCTTATGTTGTTAGCAGGTGTAGCAGTTATATTATTATTTAGCATGATAATTGGAATATTATTTGCAATAGTGATGACAGGTGAATCTCCTACTTTGGTTGATATTACTCAGTTCATTCAGAAGAATGTTGTGTTCTTTGTTATGATTTGTTTGTCAACTTCCGTGTTAACCTTGTTTAGCATACTTATAAAAAATAGAGCGATAGTAAACGTTCTTTCCGTAATACTTACGTTTACATACCTGATACTACCAGTTCCTACAACGGGAAAAACATTATGGCAATTATTTGAATTGACATATTTGGAAAAGGGATTTTTAGATATTAACAATTTGCTAGCCATCACTGTTGTCGCGGTTATCTTTTATTCGGTATCAATGTATATTTTTATAAAGCAGGAGGTTCGTTGTTGAAAGCGTTGTTTAAGTCAGAGTTTTACAAATTTACTTTTAACTATTTATCAATGATGACATTTGCTGTTACTTTTGTTCTTGCAGTTATTGTAAACATATTTGAAAGCGTAAATCCTATAGGTGCTCAGATAAGCGTTATGGGTTATATGTTTCCCCTTTTACCTTGTTTAATAGTTGGTAGTATATGGTCATTTGAATATAAGGATAGAACGATGGATTTGATGGTTTTTAAATATGGTGAACGCTTGCGTGTATTTATTGTAAAAACATTCATGACGATTTTATCTGTTTCTTTAATGTTTGCTATATATGTGATTGGATTGTTTATTTCAAGACCAGACACGTTTCTGAATACAGTACATGTTCTAGAATGGTATATAATACCTTTGATTTTATTGATTAATCTATCACTAATTATGATTTTTTATGTGGTCATTTGTAGAAGCTTTTCCTCTTTGAGCATTTTTACAGTACTAATTTTTTTGACATCATATTTTTGTTATAAAATGACTATGGTACATCAGATGGATAGTTTTGTATATAGGTTCATATCAGATTTAAGTTTTTCTGGTATCTATGCGTCAGTGTACAATGTGAAAGATATAAATCAATTACTTGTTAGGACATCAATAAACACTGGATTTTCTTGGTTACTCATTGTTTTAGGGTGTTTCTATTTCAAATATAAAGACATTTAATTTCTCTATATCCGCAAGTGATAATATCTTAACACTTGAGGATATAGAGAAATAAAAGTTGTTACATCTTTATTGTTAACTTGCTGAATCTGAAAGAGGTGATGCCCTTGGGAAAGTTAATTTAAAACAAGGTAACTTATAATTGATAAACTCTGTTCCGTAAGAAATTAACAACAATTTTTTATACAAATTGTAACTCGTAGAGGTAACTTCTGAATAAGCACATTGTTATTTAATATTCCTATGTATGCATGCCAAGTTATATTACGTGAATTTTAAGGAATAAAAAAACGTTAAAAACAATCGCTCTTCCGTAGGATCAGCGATTGTTTTTATCAACGAAAAGTGGAGGTAATACATCTTTCGCCTGATGGCAATAGTAGAATTACTTTTTATTATATTATTGCATAAGTGCGAGTTAACTGAATAACCTACCTACTGACACACTCATACTCGGGTGTGTCTTTATTTTTGCATAAAAAATCAATATACCTAATTTTTAATACCTCTAAATCGTGTT
>JAITWV010000387.1 GCA_031285105.1 Streptococcaceae bacterium
GTTTAAGATGTTAATCATATCATTTACATCAGTGATTCCATCTTTTTCCATCATATAAGGAATCAATGAAGGATCGATGTCACCTGAACGTGTACCCATCATTAAACCTGCAAGTGGAGTGAATCCCATAGATGTATCTACAGACTCGCCACCTTTAACTGCAGTGATTGATGCGCCATTTCCGATGTGAGCAGTGATGATTTTTGTATCTTTAATATCTTTACCAAGCATTTTTGCAGCTTCTTGTGAAACGTACATATGGCTTGTTCCGTGTGCACCGTATTTACGAACTGCATAGTCAGTGTAAAAACGGTTTGGCACTGGGTAACGGTAAGCTACTGCTGGCATTGTTGTATGGAAGGCAGTGTCAAATACAGCAACTGATGTAATGTCAGGTAAAATATTTTTGAATGCACGAATACCGGCTAAGTTTGCTGGATTGTGTAATGGTGCTAATTCTGAAAGAGCATCAATTTGTTCCATTACTTCATCAGTAATTAAAATTGACTCTTTGAAAATTTCACCACCAGCAACGACACGATGACCAACGCCAGTAATTTCATTAAAGTCTTTGATAATTTCTAAACGAGTTAATTCATTTAAAAGTTTCTCAACAGCAATAGAATGTGTTGGAATATCTTCAATAACTTCAAATTTTTCTTTAACACCTTCACCGTATTTGATTGTAAAAATTGAATCATTTAATCCAATACGTTCTACAATACCTTTAGCGATGACTGTTTCTTGGGGCATGATGTATAATTGCCATTTTAAAGATGAGCTACCTGCGTTAATTGCGATTGTTTTTGACATTTTTTGCCTATCTCCTTAAATTCTTAGATAATTTTTTCGCTTTATTTTCACAAAGAAAAGAAAACGAAAACAATTCACGTTTCATTGTACATGGATTGTGATAATTTGTCATTAGAATTCACAAAAAAATTCTCTAATTGTTCTTCCAATTTGCAAATTCTTTAAAAAATTGTTCGATTTTCTTCTTATCAGTCAAACTTGAAAGATTACTTGCAAGAACTGTTTTTTGTTTAGAGAGCGCACCATGATTTTGGAAGATGAAAATTGATTTGGCTGAATTTTTTTGCTTGAATAAGTTTTCTGGCAACTGAATAACGGCTTGTAAATAAACTTTTTCTTTCATCCATTGAATCATCAAATCGGCTTGTTTGCTTTTGAATAATTCACTTGGGAGCAAGAAAATCCCATAACCATTTTCTTTAACTTGTAGCATTGCTTGTTCTACTAAAAGATGATGTGCAAATGTATGTTCACTAGTTGAGCCTGTTAAGAATTTTTGAGCATGTTGATCATCAGGATAAAAACCAATTGGCATATCACCAATCGCAAAATCAGCTTGAATAGACTCATGACGCCTAGCACCATCTTGCAAGAAAAATTCAATATCTGCTTTTGAAAGAGTCGCATTTACGGAAGCAATATCAATTAATAAATCATCATTTTCCACGCCTATTGCTTTGACTTTGATTTTTGATAAAGAAAGTTGATTTATCACAGTTAATAAACCATTAGCCATACCAACTGTATTATCTAGCAAAATAATCTCTTTTTTATCACCTTTCAATTGTTCAATAAAATAAGCAAATAAAAAAGCAATCGAATCTGGTGTCATTTGATGATTGGCTTGAATAGGTTCTTCTTTTATTCCAAAAAGTAAGACTAACTGAGCTACTTTTCGCCACTCTTCTGGTTCTAATGTTAAAGCTTTTAATTCTTGATAAATTTTGTTTAATTCTAGTTCCGTTTGCTCATCTGGTAAATGTTCTTCGACTCTAGTTGTAAAATTTTCAATAATGTTACCACCATTTTCAATAAAACTTTCAAAAAAGGATAAATTCAATGAACCTTGGAGTTTTTTTGTTGCCTCTAAGAATAACTCGTAACCTTGAGTAATTTTATTTTCCACTTTTTCACCTCAAAAAATATTTCTTGTTCTATTATAGCTTGCTTTGGTGTGTATTCCAATCATTTTGCAACATCTCGCTTTTCATAAGTCACTGCATAATCATCTTCATTAAGCTTCACATGATAAGTTGTAATAAAATTATTCCTTTCAATTTTTACGAACCCAGCTTCAAAATGTAATTCGCCTGTTTTTACATCATGTGTTTTAGCCATATCAAACATCATCTGTCTTTTGGCACTTTTTTGAACTTCTTTTACATAAAAAATAGTATCTTGAACATTTTTCAATTCATGGTAAAAACTAACTGAAAACAAACTAAATAAAAGTAAAACAGATAACAAAATGCCACCTTTTAGTCTTTTTTCCATTCAATTTCCTCCAGATACCAATTAGCTTCATATTTCCGACCGTTGATAAATTTCACTTGTAAAGTCAATTTATTTTGCTGAATTGAAAAATAATGCCTTTCAACATTTATTAAACTTGGCATATGTCCACCTGTTTTAGCATTAAATCTGACGATGGTTTGATAATTATTATTGTATTTTAAGCCAAATCTATCTTCAGGTTTATCTTTTGGAAAATAATCATAATTTAAGATTTGACCATCATTTAAAACTTCAAAATTTCTTGCAAATCGAAATTCTTCATCTATTTGTTCTAAAAATAAATACCAGTTTTTCTCATCAACATTTCTCCAACGACTTTCTTGTTTTTGCGTTATTTTCCCCATTCCTAAAAAGACATGAAGTAGTATACCCAAAACAAAAACACCTAAAAGTGCTTCAATAATAGTAAAACTTTTTAATTGTTTCATTTTAGTTTTTCCTCTAATACCAACTTTCCTTTAAATGAATGAATACTGATTACCTCATCGTCTTTTCCATATTCAATCATTGTCGTAACGCCTTTATGATTTAAACTTTTTTTACCTGTTGCAAGTAAAATCTCTCGTCCTTCTTTAGCATGGCGATAAAATTCCAATGTTTGCGAGAGTTGTTGCATATTTTTATTTAATGTGACAATTTGTGAATAAAAGATTGTACTTAATAAAAACACAATAAATACGGCAATAAATGATTCTAATGCAATATATCCACGCATTTTATGACTGATATCGCACATGATATTTCCCCCGATACATTTGAAATATATAAATGATGGTTCTTTTTTGATAGGAGTCTTTAAAATAAATTCTCGGTAGACTTGAATTATTTCCATATTCATTAAAAACAATTTGATCAATTTCTTTGCCATTATCACCTTTTGCTGTAAAAATGACCTCAATTTCACTTGGAATAGGTATTTCTAATTTTGTTTCTTGTTTTGTGCCGATGTAAAAAACAATTTTCTCTTTTTGATTCACCATTTTCCCTGACATTCTGCGCTGAAGGCATAGCTCTTGCAAATTCGTCATGCTTTGATTGAGTCTTGTATAAAAAAAGTTGTTTTGATAATGCTTAATTATCTGATGACTTTGTATGATTGGTAAAAGAATAAAGGAGGAAATAATTACCAAAACAACTAAGACCTCAATTAATGAATAACTATTTAAACGCTTCTTGTGGAAGTTCATTGTATTTTTTAATTTGGGCATCTGTTAAATAACCTTGCTCACGTAATTTTTCTAATTGTTCAGCGTTCAATTTTTTTCCTGCTTGTGCTTCATTTGGTTGTTCAATTCGATACATTTCATATTGTTCATTAACAACTTTGACTAATGCTTGATTGCTTTGTTGCACTGCATAATCTTTTTGTTGCGCTAATTTTGGTACGAATAATAAGATTAAAGCAGCAATGATCATAATGACGACTAACATTTCTAACAAACTAAATGAATTGAGCTTCCTCATTGTAAAATCCCTCCCATATTTGCATATAACGGCAACATAATAGATGCATAGACACCTAAAATTACTAGTGCCACAAATAAAAAAACTACTGGTTGAATGAATTGCATATATTTTTCCATTCGGTAAATCATCTCCTCACAACAAATTTTAGCGTAAAAAGATAATTCTTCGCCTAATTTTCCTTTTGCATCACCAGAAAAAATAATAATCGCCAAATCCTCATGGATAAACGCCAAATTCGATACTTGTTCTTCAAATGAAATTCCACGAAGGACGTCCCTTTTCATCTGAGTACCAATTTCTTTCATGAAACCTGACGACTCCAAATTACTCATTAACAAACTTACTTCTTTCATTTCTAAGCCTTGCAAGAACAAATTTGACCATTCTTGTGCGAGAGAAAAACTAATAAAATCCTTAACGAATGTGTTAATAAAAGGCATTTTCGATAAAATAACCAGCTTTTTTATCTCACTCATTCGCTTAGTGAAAATCCATCCAATACTAATCAAAACTATAAAAATCGCAAATCCAACCAATAAAAGTCCTGGCAATCTCTCAATTAAAGTAAAATACCACTCGCTTTTCG
>JAITWV010000423.1 GCA_031285105.1 Streptococcaceae bacterium
CCAAATCAAAATCAAAACGCACAATTGACTTATGATGAAGATACAGGATTCTTTTCTTTGAAGGTTCGCAAAGACCTTGGATTGATGAAAGATGAAACAGATAAGTTTTTTACGTTGGAGCATCTGAACTTCAAACATCATCGACAAAAACTGATTGAAACCATGAAAGAAGCAAAAACACCGATTACCATTCGTATCTTGAGAAGAGAAAACAAATGGTATATGCAAGTTATCTTCACTTGGGTAAGTGAACCAAACACACAAGTGACAAAAAGCGAATATGGTTCAATCGGCTTAGACTTTAATGATGGTTTCATTGAAGCAAGTGAAGTCGACCATTATGGCAATTTGGTTTATCAAGTGCATTATAAACTCAAACATCATGGCACAGGAAATAAAGCGAAATCAGAAATGCAGGTAATTGCGAAAAAACTTTCCGATTATGCGTTAGAAGTGATGAAGCCAATCGTGATTGAAGACCTTAATTTCAAGAAAACAAAAGCGAAAACCAGTAAAAACACCACTGGAAAAACTTATAACAAAATGCTTCATGCGTTTGATTACAGTCGATACAAGAAGTTGTTAGAAAATGTCTGTCATAGAAAAAAGCTTGAATTGATTTTCGTTAATCCCGCCTATACCTCAATCATAGGCGAACGTAAATTTGGAAATAGAATGAAATTAAACCGACACCAAGCGGCAAGTTTTGTGATTGCACGCAGGGGCATCGGTTTCGTAGATAATATATAGAAAAAAACAATTTCTGAAAAGCCAGTCCGTAGACCAAAGGATGTATTGACCGTCACTTTTTGGGAATAGGAACAAGACTTTGAGTGAACTTTTCTTGAAAAAGGCAAGGAGAAATCCTGAGCGAAAGAAAAGGTATATCAAAGGGCAAGACACCCAATCGTTAGGGTGGAAGTGTAGTGAGATGAGTATTCAATTGGAAATATACATTTTAGATAACGGTGATATTTTTTCAGATAAAGTTTATGTTTTTACACCAAAAGGCGATGTAACTGAGCTTCCAAGCGGTTCAGGTCCGATTGATTTTGCTTATTCCATTCATTCACAAATCGGTGACAAAACGGTTGGCGCAAAAGTGAATGGAAAAATGGTGCAATTGGATTATCGTTTAAGAACCGGGGATATTATTGAAATCATTACTTCTGCTAATTCATTTGGCCCAAGTCGTGATTGGATTAAACTAGTTGCAACGACCAAAGCACGCAATAAAATTCGCCGTTTCTTCAAAGCCCAAGAAAAAGAGTTATCAATTACCAAAGGCCGAGAAGCAGTAGCCCAAGAATTATCAGACCATAAATACAATACAGCCGTCTATTTAAACAAGCAGCATATAACAGAAGTATTAGAACGCTTAAACTATCAATCAGAAGACGAATTATTTGCCGCTGTAGGTTTTGGTGAATTATCGCCAATTACCCTAGCGAATAAATTAACCGAAAAAGATCGTCGTCAAATCGAACGCGAAAAAGCCAAGGAAAAAGCTGACGAACTAATGCATAAGTCAGTCAAAGTTGAAAAAGCACCGGAAAAAATGAAAATTCGCCATGATGGTGGGATTGTCATTCAAGGAAGCAGTAATCTAATGGTTCGTTTAGCAAGATGCTGTAATCCAGTTCCAGGTGACGATATTACCGGTTATATTACCAAAGGTCGAGGGATTTCTATTCATCGCATCGACTGTCAAAACTTGGCTAGTTCATCTGAATTACAAGAGCGTTTGATTGATGTTGAATGGGAAGACGGCGCGAAAAAGACAAAGAGCAAAGATTATATTGCGGAACTAGATGTCTATGGCTTCAATCGTTCGGGCTTATTAAATGATATTTTAATGGTTGTCAGCACCCAAACGAAGAACTTAGTTAGTGTCGATGCCAAACCAACAAAAGATAAAATGGCTTCAATTCATTTAGCGCTAGGTATTCATGATATTAACCATTTGACGCTTTTAGTTGATAAAATTAAGAGTGTGCCTGATGTTTATTCTGTTAGACGCACAAATGGGTAGAATAAAAGAGGCTGGGACAAAACTATTTTTAAATTTAGTTTCCAGTCGAATAATGTAAAAACCTCCAAAAATCTATCCTCAAAGATAGATTTTTGAAGGTTTTTACGATTGAAGTTTTGGGCTAACGCTTGAATGTTCGTTTTATTCTATGCATTCGAGAGTTTTGTCCCAGCCTCTTTTTTATTTTGATATTTGACTATTTTTCACAATGTGCATTTCTCATATTTCTATTCAGCCTACCAAACGCAATTATCAATCAGATTATTAAAAATATATTCCATCAAATTTTTTTAAATCCTCCGAAAATTCTTTAACAACTTTCTCCAGATTCAATGTCATTAGTGCATCGAACATTTTTTTAATTTCATTGTCTGTATTTTTTTGAGTCTTGTATCGCTTAATAAGCAATTCATAGAACTTTGTATAAATGCCTACGCTTCTTGAAAAAAGTTGTTTATTTTTAACTTTTTGCAGTTTTTGTAGGTATTTAGAAGATAAAGCAATCTCTTTTCTTTCAAGCATAAGTAAAAAAGCATTATTGTATAAGGCTGATAATGATTGAAAGAAAATTTCATAATCTCTATTTTTACCAATCATTCGTTCAATTTCTATAATCTGTCTTACAATATAATTTGTGTCAAACAAAAATAATAAGCTAGTAAAGCAGGTAATGTCATATCTACTCCATTCATCAATTCCATCCAAATAATTTTTTAAACGTAAAAAATAAGTTTTATCTTTTCCAATTAATTTCTTCTCATACTCAGATAAATGATACCAGTCCAGAGTTTTAGCCACCAAGTAATTCTTTATATCCACAATATCATTACTTTCTTTAGCAGCTTTACTTAATTTTTTTAAAGTATAATCTTTTCTCTCTTCACTTTCACAAACATGAAGTAAAAATTTTTTCACATCCAAATTCTTCTTTCTTGATTCATCAATATTTAAGTGGAATGCGAACTCATCCAAAGTAATATTCATTCTTCCTAAAAATTCAACTAAAATTATAAATGGAATCTGACTTTTTCCGTTTTCATAATTTATGAGTGTTTGTCTAGTTGTTATATTATTAGACAACTTTTTTTGGGAAATTCCTCTATTTACACGCATTTTTTTCAATAATTCATGAACTTCCATAAATACTCCGTTCTTTTATAAAAAACAATGTCAAAATTCTTTACTTTCTCGTTTTAGATGTCGCTACTATATATAATATCATTATAGAAGTAATTTAAGAAATGATTAGGAGGGAAATTATCATGTTAAAAGTATTTGGTTTTATTATTTTTGGCTGGCAAACAGATATTCGTTTTCATTATTAGATAATAGGTAATTGGAAGGAAGATGTTATCTTTAATCTAATTTCAACAAAAAGAAAGGTCGGTGGGATACAGATAATAGATTTTTAAGCACAAAGAAATAAAAATTAAAAATTATCATTAGGAGAAAGGTGAGAAAATTCATGAAATTACAAAAAAAATTGAAAATTCAATTTGTATCAATGTTATTAGTTTTAGTCACGTTTTTATCTATGTTCTCTCCATTAATTACTGAAATTGTTAGAGCAGAAGTTGTGCAGCCAAGCAGTGTATCTGAAACAACAAATTCATCAATTGACGATTATTTTGCTAAAAATCCAGTGAATGTTCCTGGAATGGATTCTGAACAAGCAACAGATATTGTAAAAAATATGGCGATTTTATCGGAAAATGCCAAAGAAATTAGTGAAAAAGAAAAAGCTAATCTGATTAAAGAATTTGAAATAATCTTAAATAATTCACTAAAATTACACGTATCAACAGATGTTTTAGATTTAAATAGCACAACCGCTTTACAAATTTCAAGTGAAACTGGTGAAAAAGATTACTATACCTTAACGGTTCCAATTAAAAATGATAATTTCAACTTATTTAGTAATGTTACTGTTGTCTTTGATATGAACATGAATCTAAGAAGTTACCAAGAATCGTTAATTTATAAATCAGCAACAGGTAATTTTGAAGTAGAAACATTTTCAAATGGGGAACAAACAACTCATAAAATTTTAGAAGATAAATTTGTTAGTAATGATGATTTAAAAAGTGAATTACAAAAGGTTCAAAACCAGGCAAAAGGCTTGTTACAAGCAAGAGGATGGGGTGAAAAAGTTGCTTGTTTGGTCATTGTACTTGGTATTAGTCGTACTATTGCAAACATTTTAGCACCAGTATGTGCAGCCTCTTGTGTTGCAGTACCACTTGTGTGTGCAGCTTGTGTTACAGGTTTTGTTGCATTAGGTGGAGCTTCAATATCTGGCGTTATAGGTTGTTTTAAGTTATAGCGAATGGTTAAATTTATGAAAAATAAAAAAATCACCTTAATCAGCAGTCTTTTATTAATTTTATTATTATTCATTTTTGCCACCAAAAGCATGACACAAACAAAGGAAGAACTTGTTTTAATAGACAATCAACAGCTTGAAAACGTTATTAAAAGCAAAAAAGAAACGATTGTATATATTGGTAGACCGACTTGCCCGCAATGTCAGGAATTTGAACCAACATTGCGTAAGGTATTGAAGGAAGAAAAAATACATTTAGATTACTATAATACTGATGAAGCACGCAAACAAGATGAATCTGTACTAAGTGATTTAACTACTCAATTAGGTGTTAATACAGTTCCAACAGTAGCAAAACTAAAAAATGGAATCGTCGTAAATAAAATAGTAGGTGTCAAAAATGAACAAGCCATCAAGGAGTTCTTAGGTGAAAAATAATATTTTTTATAATCTATTATTAATAACTATTTTGGTAAATATTGTTTGCAGTTTATTATTTGTTTTCACTTATGGTAATAGTAGTACATTGTTCTTTAATTTATTTATTGGGGTTTGTTTTATCCATGCTCGTAATGAAAATCGAACAAAATTTCAAAATAAAATTCTTCTTTTATTGGAAATTTTATTCTTGTTATTATTTTTAGTATCGTATTTTCATTTTGTTATTCAATTAATTTTGAAATAATAAAAAAATAAGTATCAGATGTTGATGAAAGAATACGAGAAATCCCCAAAATTGATTTCTCGTTTTTTTCTTATTCTTCTACCAAAGCACCAACTGCTTCTTTTTTCAAACTTCTAGCAAACAATTTATGCAACTCACCAGTAACTAATTGTAACAACGCCAATCCACCAGCAATTAACCAATGATTCAAACTCAAAGGAACAACTTGGAACACGCCAGCAATGACAGGAACTGAAGCGACAAGTAAAGTTATCAGCATAGAAATTAATGAGCTTAATAAAATTCCTTTATTCGATACAAAGCCAATTTTAAAGATAGATTCTTCTGATCGAATGTTGAAGATATTAATCACCGAAGCCCATGAAAGCACGATGAATGCCATAGAAACACCAACTTCACGTGATGGTAAAATGTGAGGGGCAATATCTAAAAACATCCCGACCATAAAGGCGCCTAAAGTCAAAATAGCAAAGGTCAATGAACGAGCTGCAATTTTTGTTCCTAAACCACCAGAGAAAATTCCAGCGTTTTTAGGCATTGGCTTACGTTTCATAATGTTCTTATCACCCTTTTCAAAAGCGATAAAGAATCCAGGAATCCCATCAGAAATTACGTTAATTAATAGAATTTGAATTGCCGTAAGCGGTGCACCCCAACCCATAATGACACCAGTTAACATAATGAAAATTTGCGAGAAGTTTACGGATAATAAGAAATAAATTGTCTTCTTGATATTATCAAAACTTGTACGTCCTTCTTCAATCGCATCAACAATTGTGGCAAAATTATCATCAGTAATGACCATATCAGCAGCATTTTTTGACACTTCTGTACCAGTAATGCCCATCGCCGCTCCAACATCAGCCGCTTTCAAAGCAGGAGCATCGTTTACGCCATCACCAGTCATTGCAATAACTTCACCATGAGACTGCCACGCTTGAACGATCCGAATTTTATCTTCTGGAGAAACGCGTGCATAAACAGAAATTTCTTTAACTTGTGCACGCAAATCTTCTTCGGTCATATGGTTTAATTCCGCACCAGTTACTGCACGATCACCTTCTTGATAAATCCCAATTTCAGCAGCAATTGCCTTAGCTGTCATCACATGGTCACCAGTAATCATTACAGTACGAATACCCGCTTCTTTTGCACGACGAACCGCCTCAGTCGACTCTGGACGTGGTGGGTCAATCATTCCGACTAATCCAAGTAAGTGTAAATCTTTTTCTAAAGCCTCTTCGCTCAAGTCTGTTGGCATTTGGTCATATTTTTTGTAACCAATTGAAATCACACGTAATGCTTTTGAGGCAAACTCATCATGAATCGCTGTCGCATGCTCTAATAATTCTTCGGTCCATAAAACAGGGATACTATCAAATGCACCCTTTGTCACCACAATATACCCATCTCCATCATGATGAACGGTTGTCATTCTCTTACGAGTGGAGTCAAATGGCAATTCAAACACACGAGGATATTGTCTTTCCGCATCAACACGTGTTAAACCTTTGTCGTGAAGTAAACGAATAATCGCAGCTTCTGTTGGATCACCAACCACACGCTCATCCTCACCATCAATTTCAATCGTGGCATTTGAACATGAAGCCAGTAATTCTACTAAATGGATTTCTTTTTCACAAAACTCATTTTCCGCATGTTTTGAGTCTAAGTCGACATGCCAAACTTGTTGAATTTTCATCTTGTTTTGTGTTAAGGTACCAGTTTTATCCGAGCAGATGACCGAAGTATTTCCAACAGTTTCAACGGCAGGGATTCTTCTGATAATGGTATTTTTTCTTACCATATTATGTACACCATGACTTAAAACCATTGTTACAATAATTGGTAAAGTCTCAGGAACTGCAGCAACTCCTAAAGAAACGGCAACTAATAACATATTTGGGAAACTCTCGCCATGTAGGAAAACCCCAATCATGAAAATAATCGCACCCGCACCTAAAGCAACTATACATAGACGTTTTGATAGCTCATGTAAACGAATTTGCAGTGGTGTTTTTAATTTTTGTGTGTTGTTTAAAAGGCCTGCGATCTTACCCATTTCAGTATTCATGCCCGTTTCAACAACTACAGCTTTTGCACGACCATTGGTAACTAAACACCCAGAATAGACCATATTTAAACGATCACCCAATGGCACATCTTCTTCAACCGTAATCGTATGATCTTTATCAACCGGCTCACTTTCACCAGTCAATGGCGCTTCCTCGACTTGTAGGGAACTAGACTCAATCAAACGAGAATCGGCAGTAATCATGTCCCCTGCACTTAATTCAACAATATCACCAGGGACTAATTCACTCGCATCAATTTCTAGCTTACGACCCTCACGAATGACTGTTGTTTTATGTGAATTTAGATTTTTCAATGCCTCTAATGCTTGTTCAGCACGAGACTCTTGGTAAATTCCTAAAACAATATTGATGACTACAATTGAAAGAATTACCCAAACTTTCGACCATCCGATACCTGTTGTAATTGCCATATAACCTGCAATACCTGCTGCGATTAGGAGGATGATTGCTGTAATTTCTTTCAAATGATGAAGAACTTTCTCAAGGATTGTTTCTTTCTTTTCCTCATCAAACTCATTTTTACCGTACTTACTTAGTCTTGCTTGAACTTCCTCATTTGTTAATCCAACGCTTGTATCAACATCTAAACGAGTGATGACTTCTTCTAGTCTTTCTTTTACCCAAAGCATATTCTTCACCTTCTTTTCATTTAATTTAAATAATATTCTTATTTAATATTAATTATAAGTGGTAATTCAATAAATGTAAATAGCAAAACTTTAATAAATGTTGTTATATAGCGTTTGTTTTTGCTATAAAATAACATCTTTTTATATCTGTTATCGGTGGTATAGGAATGTAAACGCTCGTCATTGAATTTTATTGCATGCAAAAAAAGTAAGCGGATTTCTCCAACTTACTCTAAAGTATCAATTGTTATTGTTACTGGTCCATCATTAATCAAGGAAATCTGCATATCTGCACCAAAAACACCATGCTTAACAGGAACGCCTTTTTCTTCTAATTTTAAACCAAATTCTTCATATAAAGGAATAGCCACATCTGGACGAGCTGCTTTTTCAAATCCCGGACGATTGCCCTTTTTCGTATCTGAATAAAGAGTGAACTGAGAAATAAGTAAAATCTGTCCACCCACTTGATCTAACGAAAGGTTCATTTTCCCAGCTTCATCTTCAAAAATACGCATCTGCGAAACTTTACGAACGAGATAATCCACTTCTTTACTCGTATCACTTTCATGAATACCAAGCAAAACAACGAAACCTTTGTCAATTTGACCAACTGTTTTTCCTTCAATATCGACTTGAGCCTTCGAAACACGCTGAATAACAACTTTCATCTAATCAATCACCTTTATATCAGGATTAATTGCAAATGGATTTTCTTCATTAATATGATCAAAAAACATCACACCATTTAAATGATCAATTTCATGTTGAACGACAATTGCCTCATATCCACGCAGCTTCATTTTTATCTTTTCATTATTCATATTGGTATAAGTAATGGTAATTCTATCCGCACGAACGACATAACCAGGCACTTCACGATCAACAGACAAACAACCCTCACCATCTTTTAGACAAGTTTGTTGCACAGAATGAGACAAAACTTTTGGATTAAACATGACTTCACGTAATTTTGGTTCATCACTTTCTTCATCTTCGCTTGGAATTAAAACCGCCATGATACGCTTTGGAATATCCAATTGAGGAGCAGCAATCCCAACGCCACCACGCAAATCTAGTTCTTGTGCAATATCTGGGTCTTGAGAATTTTCCAAAAACTGCAGCATTTGTTTACCTAATGTGATGTATTCTTCAGAAATTGGCTCAACAATTGCAGTTGCTACTTCACGTAAAGTAGGGTGCCCTTCACGGATAATATCACTCATAATAATGTTGTAATCGTCTTGAATTAAGTGTTCTAATGTATTCATAAAAATATCCTTTCCAATGTTTTCATTCACTAAGTTATCATCTATTATACAGATTTGCAAAATATTTTTCCTCTATATAAAATTTCAAAAGACTTGCAACTTTTAAAAAATGCGTGTATAGTATTTAAAGTAGTAAATAACTACATGCCCCTTCTTAGTAATTCGATTCACCAACGAGTACTCGGATGTGGGAAAAAATAAAACATGAGGTGAAATACAATGGCATTATCAAAAGAAGCAAAAAACGAAATCATCGCTAAATTCGCACGTCACGAAGGCGATACTGGTTCTCCAGAGGTTCAAATCGCAGTATTAACTACTGAAATTAACCACTTGAACGGCCACATCCAAACACACAAAAAAGACCACCACACTTACCGTGGATTGATGAAAAAAATCGGTCACCGTCGTAACTTATTAGCTTACTTACGTGAAAAAGACGTTCAACGTTACCGTGAGTTAATCGCTGCATTAGGTTTACGTCGTTAATATGTCGTTTAAGTCTTGTTCCTATTTTGGAATGAGGCTTTTTATTTTTTAGAGAATGTAGATTCATTTCAAGAAACTACAGAACTTAGCGGACCATTTGATTAAATAGTGATAGAATTAATTAAAATATCAGTATAAGGAGAAATTCAATTGAATCAGACAATAAAAGATAATATCAAGCAAAGAGTTAGAG
>JAITWV010000161.1 GCA_031285105.1 Streptococcaceae bacterium
AGGCGAAAAGATAGTAATAAAAGAGTGCTTAAAGAAGGTGAATACGAAAGAGCAAATGGGAGTTTTGAGTACAAATGGAGAGATAAAATAGGTAAACGTCATTCCATTTACGCAAAATCTCTAGTTGAGTTAAGAGAAAAAGAAGTTGAAGTATTAAAAGATGTTTTTGATGGTATTCGAGTCGAAAAGAGTGATACTTCGATTAATGACTTGTACAATCGTTGGGTTCAGTTGAAAAGGGGATTGAAACATAACACTTTTCAGAACTACAAGTATATGTATACTCAATTTGTAGAACCTGATTTTGGTGAGATGAAAATAGGAAATTTGAAACGTTCTGATGTTCGAGCGTTTTACAATCACTTGGCTGATTCGCAACACATTAAAGTGAGCACCATTGATTGTATTCACACAGTGCTTCATCAAGTGCTAGAGTTAGGAGTAGAAGATGATTATCTTCGTTATAATCCCTCGGACAATGCTTTAAAAGAATTGAAAAAGGCTCATAACAATGATACCAAAAAGAAAAAAGCGTTGTCAGTGCCAGAGCAAGAACTTTTTGAAAAATTTCTTAGCCAAAACGGACAGTATCATAAATGGTACCCGATTTTTATTGTTATGATGTGGACTGGTATGCGAGTAGGGGAAATTACAGGACTGAGATGGTGTGATATTGATTTTGAAGAAGAAACAATAAATATCAATCACACATTGGTTTACTACGACAAAGGTGGTAAAGAAAGATGTGGGTTCGCTGTAAATACTCCAAAAACAAAAGCAGGTCAAAGAATGATACCAATGCTTCCTAAAGTAAAAGAAGCGTTAGTCATGGAAAGGAATTATCAAAAAGAATGCGAGTTATCTTGTGATGTAATGGTAGATGGCTATTCCGATTTCATATTTATCAATCGCTTTGGTGGTGTACAACATCAAGGAACTTTGAACAAAGCTCTTAGAAGGATTATCCGAGATTGTAATTATGAAGTGTTAGATAAAGGAAAGAAAAATCCGACTACTCTTCCTAGATTTAGTAATCATATTCTTAGGCACACATTTACAACAAGAATGTGTGAAGCAGGAGTCAACATCAAAGCCATGCAAGATATTTTAGGTCATGCTGATGCTGAAACAACTTTACAGATTTATACCACAGCAACAAAGGACTTGAAGAAATCAGAGATGATAAACTTCAATGAATACTTCGCTTCCCAGAAAAAGAAGCAAAGAGGTACAGCATAGAGTTTACGACCAACTTACGACTGACTTACGACCACTTATAAAGAGTTGTAAAGAGTAGTGAAATTTAGCTTTTATAGAAATCCCATTGGATAGGGATTTAAAGGCTTATGAAGATATATAAAACTTTGGGAATGATTTCCCGACTTTGAAAACATTGGACAAGTAAACTCAGTAAAATCAACGGTTTTTAAGCGGGTTTAGCAAAACTTACGACCAGTAGAGAACTCGCTAAAATAGGGGTGCAAAATTCTAAATGTGTAGAAAAAAATGAAAGTTCAAGCGCTAGCACAAAACTTCAAAAGTGAAAAAACCTCCCCAAATCTATCCTTGCTGATGGATTTGGGGAGGTTTTTATATTACCCGACACTAGACTGGAGATTAGAGTAAAAAATAGTTTTGTCTCAGCGGCTTTTTAAGGCTAAACACGGTGATAAATGCATATAACAGGGCAAAATTGACATATTCCTTGTCAATTTTTACATATTTAAAATTATAAGATTTCGGTATGCTATTATTTTTTTTGTAATGTCTGTTGTGTTGAGGGTGACCATAATATTGCAAATATATTCACGCAGTCTAGGCTTTATTGAACTTGTGAGGTTTTTAAATCGTACTAGTAGTGAGTAAGCAAGAAGGTTCTTACAAAAATACATAAGAGAGGGAAGACATGAGAGCAATAAATTTTGAAGTTGGAATCGAAAATGAATTTGATTACTTTTGTAAAAAGGTACTTCGCAATAAAGCAAGAGATATTTATGATTCTGAAAAACGTTGGAATAATTGATATATTTCCATTAATTCCTTATCGGAAACAGAGTTTAGGGAAATACTGATTTATGATAAACATGAAATTGAAAGTATAGTGTTTGATATAAAAGGATATCAAATTCTAGTCGAGGATATTTTATTGGCAAAAGCACTTAAAACACTTTCACAAAGACAACAGGAGGTGATTTTATTATCATTCTTCCTAGGTATGTCGTTAGTTGATATCGGTACGTTGCTTGGACTCAAAAAAAGCACTATCTATCACCACAAAGAAAGTGGAATGAAGAAGTTGAAATCATTCATGGAGGGAAAATCAAATGACAGATAAAAAAATACCTTATACAGTAATCGTGATGGCAGTTCGAGAAGATGTGACAGCAATCAATCTGATTTTGAAACATTTTGAACCATACATCAACCGATTATCACAAAAAACGATTCTTGATGAAAAAGGAGTTCTTAGTACTCAAGTTTCTAATGATATTAAGCAGGAACTAGAAGCTAAATTAATTGTTTCCATTTTAAATTTTCAAATAACCTAAAGATTTATAGCACATTGACAACTGGATAAGATATAATTTGCTCACGTTCCTTTTTGATTTTTAGATTTTTTTGTTAAAAAGTGTTGACGACTACGATTTGATTTGATAATATAACAAAGTCGTCAAAGAAGATTGTAACAAACGAAAGAAATTTCATTAAATTATTGACCTTCTTGCAAAAAGATGATATATTAAATCTTGTCGACTGAGCTGACAATTATCAAGTAGTTAAAAAACTTTTTAAAAGTTGTTGACAATCAGTTCGTTAGATGATAAGATATAAAAGTTGACGGAAGAGGTTAATAAATAACATCTTCCGTCAAGGGACTAGACCTTTGAAAACTGAACAAAGTAAGACAAACCAAATGTGCAGGGCGTTATCTGATTTTGAATTAGATAACAACTTAAACATTTACAATAGCAATTAGCTAGCGTAAAATAAGTC
>JAITWV010000430.1 GCA_031285105.1 Streptococcaceae bacterium
TAAAAACCTCCCAAAATCTATCATCAAAGATAGATTTTGGGAGGTTTTTACGATTGAAGCTTTGTGCTAGCGCTTGAACGTTCGTTTTTCTTTTACGCATTCAGAGTTTTGTCCCAGCCTCTTTTTTTATTTTAAGTTGTTAAATTTGACAAAATGAGAAAAAATAGTATTGTAATCGTTTGCAACTCATGCTATTCTAGTTACAGAAGTTAATAAGTGATAACAATATTACAAATTACTTCTTTTATGGATAGAAAAGATTAACGGAAGTGCCGGCTAAAATTGGTCTTTTTTTATTGATTATTATTTGCACATTGAAAACTGAAAGGAATATCTACATATTATGGAAAATAATGCATTTATTCGTAAGTTCGAAACAGTTGGTTACAAAATTGCCAACAACTTCTACTTATCTACTATCCGTGATGCGTTCATCGCAATCATGCCACTTATCTTAGCAGGTTCATTTGGTGTACTTATGGCCAACGTTGTCTGCTCACCTACTACTGGTTTAGCACAATTTAACGGTTTTGGCTGGTTGGCTCAATTCCAAGGTTTATTCAACGGAATTAACAATGCATCAACTAACTTTATCGCTATCTACACAGTATTCATGATCGGTATGATCCACGCTCGTAAATTAAAATCTGACTCTCCATTCATGGCTGGTCTTGTAAACATTATGTGTTACGTGGTTCTTGCCCCTATGGCTATGAATGTTGTAGCTCCTGAGTCTGGTGAAGAATTTGTTGTTAACTCTGTATTAGCACAACGTTTCACTAACGCTCAAGGTTTATTCGTAGCAATCATTGTTGGTATGATTACTGTAACAATGTTTGAAAAAATCGTTCAATCTGGTAAATTAAACATCAAAATGCCTGATACTGTACCTCCAATGATCGCAAAATCATTTGAAGTATCTATTCCTGCTACTGTTGTTGTTACTTTCTGGGCGGTTGCTGGTTATTTAATTACTGAATTATTAGGTATGACAATTTTCGATGCAATCTATACTTCTTTACAAGGTCCACTTGAAAGAATTATGCAGCATCCTGCTGGTGTTATCCTTATCGTTATCATTGCTCAATTATTCTGGACTTTAGGTATCCACGGTGCTCAATTAGTAGGTATCGTTACTAACCCAGTTGGTTTAGCAGCAATCACTCAAAACATTGAAAACTTTGAAGCTGGTCTTCCAATGACAAACATCTTCACTGGTCCTTTCTGGTCAGCATTTGCAACAATTGGTGGTTCTGGTTCTACTTTAGGATTAATCATTGCAATTTTACTTTTCTCTAAACGTAAAGAAGCAAGAACAATCTCTAAAATCTCTATTGCACCAGCACTATTCAACATTAACGAGCCAATGATCTTTGGTGTTCCATTAGTAATGAACCCAATCTTTGCAATTCCGTTTATCTTAGGACCTGCGATTTCAGTATCTATCGCTTTATTCTCAGCACACATCGGTTTTGCTAGTCCAGCATTCATCATCTTGCCTTGGACGACTCCTCCATTGATGAACTCATTCTTATCAACTGGTGGTCACTTAGGAACTATGATTACACAGGTTATCTGTTTAGCTGTATTAGTTCTTATCTACATCCCATTTGTTAAAGTTCACAACACAATGGCAGCTCGCGATGAGGCTCAAGAAGCTTTAGAGCAAGCACAAATTGATGCAGCTATCAACTCAGCAGCACCAGAAGCTAAATAATTAAATTTACTCCCTAGCTACTTATGGCTAGGGAATTTTTTGGGAGTTTTTTCGATATTGCTTTGGTGAGGTTCGCGTGTATTTATTAAAAAAATTAGAAAAATTACTTGCATATAAAAACCCAAGCTGTTTACTTATTTCTTTTACAGTCAAATTCGTAAATAATAACTCTTTTTTTGCTAATTTAACTCTCAAAATATCTCTTTTATCTTGAAAACTTATACTCATCTTTTTTTGAAATTCTTTGCCTAAATATTTTTCGTCGTAATTCGTCTTATTGCTATAATCTTTCAGACGATTACGATAAAAATTTTCATCATTGATCATTTTTCTAATTACTTGATGAACTGGCTTTTTGACATGAAAATTTTTCTTTAACTCAAGCACATTATTAATAAATTCTTGAATATTTGTTTCAATAAGTTTTACTTTCACCTCTTGCTTGTTAATATACGGACCTACTAAAAACAATCCCTGAACTTCATTAAGGTAATAAAATGGTATGATTTTAAAATTTCTATCGTTTAACAAAAATGGCACTTTCTTATTTTTTTCTACACTTTCTTTCAAGACTTTATGCACCATTCTTGTTTCATTAAGTTCAGATTTTTCTACATTCTTTTGAGTTGAATAATCATATTTTTTGCATAATCTTCTGATATGATTTGTATTATAATCAAAAACTATTTCAATTGATATTTTTGTTGATAATGATAAATCTAAGACAAATTCTCTTAATACAGCTTTAAGCAATTCCCCACCGTTCCCCTTTTTAATTAGAATACATCAAATGCAATTTAGATGACAAATATTTAGCCTTCAACACTCTATTTTGTAAGTTTTATTTCATTTAGAACCCCTTTTAATAAACTTTCAATAGTAAAAAATTGCTATCATTCAAATATATTAAATACAAGGAGGAAATTTTAAATGTCTAAAAATGTGAAAAAAATTTTTATTGTATCTCTTGCCTTGTCTGCAGTCTTTTCTGTTTTCTTGCTTTCTGCTGTTCAGTTGCAAGTTAACGCTTATGAAGTTGAAGATTCTGAATTATCATCAGAAGGAATTCAATTTTCTTCTGATGATAATGTACTTTCAGAGGTAGAACTTTCTGTTGAGGAAATTGCTAGAATCAATGATGCAGTTACTAGTTACCTACAAATCAATCAGTACAACAGACTTACAAGAACTTTTGGAGTGCCAAATTGGCTAGTTGCAGGAGCGATAAATGTTGGAATTGCTGCATTAACAGGTGGCGGAGGAGTAAGCCTTTTCATTTCATGGTTAAGAAGAAATGGTTCTAATGCAGCACGAACGGCTTTTAGAAATATCTTAGTTCGATTTGTAGCTACACAAGTTGCCAATCGGATTGCTGGTTTGGTGTTATCAACAATTTATGGATTTTTAAGTTGGAGTATTGGAGCATTTGTTGCTACAATATGGGATAGAAATGATCGCTATCCACGTAACGGATATTGTAATGCCATTTGAGGTTTGTATGAAAAAATATGAAATCGTTTTTACCATCCTACTAATCACTTGTATTCTAAGTAGTTTCTTATTAACTATTGTAGATACCAAAACACAATTTCATTTATCTTTATTATTCTTTTTTATCAATATTTTGTCGATTATTTTAATGATTTTTATTTATCTAAAATATATTAAAAATGAAAGGTAAGTACTCGTAAATAAAAAATACTCTACAAAGACAGCAAAATTTGCATCCTTGTAGAGTATTTTTTTAGAAATAATCAACTTGCGGAAATTTTATTCTTCAATCTTCGTAGTTTTTAATGACAATTCCTCAAGTTGTACAGGTGAAACAATACTTGGTGCTTCACTCATTGGGTCAGTCGCCTTCG
>JAITWV010000037.1 GCA_031285105.1 Streptococcaceae bacterium
CTTCATCGATCCTTTCCACAAGGAAATAGGAGATAATTAATCCATCTGGTGTTTCATCATAGTTTGGTGAATTTTCATAATCATCCACATAAGATGCAATTGGAAATTCATAAGCTAATGGTGATTTCGCCCAAGCATAATCCAAATATCGATCAATTCTTTCTTCTTCCCCTTTTTCATTGGTGCGTATAGTTGGTGTTAGTATCCTTCCAGTATCTCCCCAAACAAGTAAGTCTGGTTCAATTGGTGTAACAATCATGAATTTTTCTGAAACAATTTTCTCGATGCCTTTTTCATCATTATAGGTCATCTCAATGACGTAAAGTCCTAGTTTATTGAAATACAGTTGATGTTTATGCCAAACTTCTCCAGTTTGAAGCTGTACATTTTCTATTTCTACAGGACCTTCTGCGGGTTGTCCATCTAACCCATATGGGTAATAATATATCTTTACACCAGTTGTTTCTTTTCCTTCATCGATAACATTCACAGTTGAAGAGCGTTTAAAGGTTTCTAACGTATAAATTTCGTCATCATACAGAGGAATTTCAACCGATTTTTCTCCTTTGAATAATTCTCGATTGGTTACATTTTGTAACTCAGGTGCAATATACTTCAAAACTTCAAAAAATAGTACAATATCCTCAGGTTCAGGATTTTCCGGGTCTTCTGAATAGGTTAATACTAGTTTGTAAATATTTGTTCGCCCTGGTGAAAACTCATAAGAAAACATTCTGCCATCTTTATAATAATCAACAAGATTTACACCATTTGGGATATCATCAAGTGAAATAGACTCCCTAAAACCACCAACAACCTCTTGTCCATTTTTATCAATCTCAATCACTTCAATTTTTGAAGCTAAAAAAGTCATGTCTGCAAATGTCGCTTCTACTTTTCCAAAATATTTATTGCGTCTAGTCACATTATCAGGATTCATAAATTCAGGAGGAACTTGCCTTCCTTGAGGGATACCACCTAATAAAAACACATCTACTTGAGGTTTTGGTACAACAATGTCAGCAATTTTAAACCAAATTGTTTCAATGCCTGTTTCAGTAGTCGCTGGATTTGGATTTTTTTCATAGTTCATGGTCACTTCGTAATAGCCCCATTCATCAAATAGCAATTGCAAATTAGAAGACAAGTTGCCTGAATAGCCACCATTTAAAAAATCTACCCCATTTTTATTGATAGAAGCAATTGTTCCATCTGCATTATACACAATCTCAAAAGTGCCTGTTTTGTCATTGAGTCCACTTGATACTAGGCTTTCACTCGCTCCATAAAAATTCACATGAACGCTTTTTATATGCTTATCATTATCCGTAAAGTTCATGCCCACCTCACCTTTAAAAAGATGATTCAGCAATTCATTTGCTTTTTGCGTTTCTATTTCGTTGATTGTCGTACCTTTATTTTTTGCAATAGTTGAAGAAGTAATATCCATGGTTGGTTTTTTATGCACAATACTAAATTCTCTTTGATAAGTTTTTGTGTGTGGCCCAAAAGGAAATACTTGATCTGTCATGGAATTTTGATAAACAACATGGATGGCATAATCCACTTGAGTGCCATCTGCTTCAGCATAAAAGGTGTTGTTATTAAGCCAACTCGTATAATTTGTTCCCTCATACAAAACTTGGTAATTTTCTCCATTGATAAATGCAAATCCACTCTTAACTTGATAAAAATTATTTCCTTTTCTTACATAAATTTCATTATTTATTTGTAAAGTGCCATCTGGTAATTCGTGCATTGCATAATAAGTGGTGCCTTTCAGCGCATATTCAAGTGAGAAATCATTTTCAACATACTCATATTTGTATGCCCCCATCGTAAAGAAACCATCCGTTGCGATAATATACGATTGCCCTGATGAAACGATATATTTTCTTGTTGCATTTGCTGCTAGTGTGTAGGAAACACCATCATTTCCAGTAATCGTAGGACTTGCCGTATTGTAGGATAGAACTCTTTTCTCACCAATAATCGCAGCTAAAGTGAGTGTTGCTGCAGTAGTAGTTGTTGTATAAGAATATGTACCATCACCAAGTGGAATGGAGAGAGTCACATTACTATTTCCAATTGTTTGTGAATAACTGTAACCCCTAGCGCTTGTCACAGTAACAGCTCTATTGCTTCCATTTCCTACATAAGAAATGGAGAAAGTATCTGTAGTAACTTCTTGTGTTCTTTGAATATTCAAAGTCAAAAGCCCTTGAACGTTTGGTGAAGGGATATTACTTATTACTTCTTCTTGTGTTTTTCTTAATATTTTCACATTCAAAATATTTAAAATGTCACTTGCTTCTAGAGTTGGCATGACTACTCTACCATCTGCGCTACAGCTGTAAATTTCTCCATTTTTGAAGTCATAATTGATTAAATTTACAGAAGGAGCCAATTCTCTAGGTAAGACAGAAAATGAAGTGGTACGTACTTCATATAGCTTCGCACCAACCATGGTATTAACTTGAGAAGTTGTACCGTTTTGGAAATAAAATCTTACTAAATAATGTCCTGGTCCAAAGTTATAATTATTTATATTTGCATAAGTAACACCAGTAACTCTTTGTGTATAATTTTCAGGTTTATTTGGGTCTAAATTACTATTTAAAGGCAAATACAAAACTATAACGGAATCATTATAACCAAGCGCAGTAGGTGTGTACGGTAAAACACCTGTTACCCCACCTGTAATTGTGGCATATTGTTTGTGTGTTAGATTTACCCTTGCTCTTTCATAAAACCAATTTTTCTCAAGTTCATTGCCGCTTAAAGCCTTGTTTACCTCAAGGGTTGGCCATGAAGGTGCTGTTGCTGGAACAGAAGGCACCGTATCCCATTCTTGTCCTTGAGGGATAATTTGAGACATTCCAATATTGGCAGAGTTAGTATTCAACACCCCAGGAATCTCTGCTCTTTTACCTGGATTAGTATTATTCACCAAGATTTCGTAAAAAGTAGATGAATTAGCGTTGTATGAAATTTGCACAACAAATTTCATGCCAATCATTCTATCATCTATAATTTCGATTTCTACCTTTCCTGGGTTTGCCAATGTAATATAAATATGTCCAATCACAGATGATTGAGAATCACCAGGGAATGTGTAAGTTAACGTAGGATTTGCTTTCACATCCACAAAGCCTGTAACCAATGACCCTTGAGGTGGAGCGGCAAAAGAATTGATGATTACGATTGTTAAAGCTTCTAAATCTCCAGCCATTGGAGCAATTCCCATCATATTTTGTTCAGGTTGCTCAAAGTTTTGATTTTGTGTGAGAGGAATGTCTTGAACTCCTCCCACCGAGGTAGCCGAAAATACTTCATTCTTTATTTCTTTTCCAAAAGGTGATACATTTCCATTTATGTCCTTTATATCCCTCTCCTCAACACCACCAACCTGCTCTTCTTCCTTATCCCCCTTCTTATCATCCACCTTCACCTTCGTAATATTCGCAGCTTTATTCGGCTTAACTTCCATCGCCTGTCCACTACTAACAAAAGGAGTCATGATAAGCCCAGAAGCTAAGGCAATATTTATTACTTTGTCTCTTATTTTATGTTCGCTCATCAATCTTCCTCCCTTCATTATTTGAGTCTATTTGTTTTAAAATCATTACTATAAAGTTCTGGATAAACGAATGATTCATTTATTCCAAAATTATCCAATATTTTCATTATTTCGTCTTTTTCACAACAATCGATAGAGATCCTAAAATAATAAGCACCCAATGTTTCTAGATAATTTTTTTCAATATTTTCACGTAAGTCAAACTCCTTGGTAGATGTAATTTCTTTTACCTTCTTTCCCTCAATTTCTTGCTGAATTTTCGCAAAACTCTCCGGAAAAGCTGTCGCAATAAAGGAGCCATTCTGTGCTGTAATCCTATCGTTATCTAATAAACAATCAAAAATATAAAATTTAGTTAAATCCCTTGGGTCTACTTCTTCTCTAAAGTTATTCATGTTTTTACTTACTTCGTGAGTGAGCCTTCTTACAAATGGGATTGTATTAAATTCTTTAATTATAGAAATTTTTTTCTTAAGTTTAAATTTTTCGTCATCTAAACCAAGTAACTGTTTATCTTCTTTATTATGAGAAACAAACTCTTCAAAGCCTTGATACACCATTTTCCTTTTAAAATATTCCGTATGTTTTTTTAATTCTTCTTTAAATTCTCTGTTAAATGTTGCTAAAGATGAAATAATTTCAGCAATATCGCTAAAATTATTCTTCACCTGTAGTTTGCTGCTTTCTTCATTCTTTAAAATAAAGACCTCAACTACACCGTCGATATTTTGATCTATTCCACTTGCAAACCAAAGGGCAATTAGCGGATTGGTTGTTACATCAATGAATCTAGTTGGTACAGCATAGTGTTGCATCCTTCTTATATAATCTATATGTAAAACACAATCACTAAAGGCTGTAGGATATTTTCTCAATGCTTCAAAGTATATCTTGTCTTCGCTGTTTTTTAAGTCTTTTCTGTAAGCGCTTGGTTCGAACTTCCAATCCCTTGAAGCCATGCCACGGTAATAAATTTTTCCAAATCTTCTCTCATCTTTTTCAGAGTCTATTTTTATCTCGTTTCGTATTTTCTCGAAAATTTTTATTATTTCAAAAGATTTACCTTCTTTCATTTCTATTTTCTCCTATGCTTTTGACTTTCAAACATCTTTGTTATCAATAAAATGAAAAATTTGTTCTAGCTTTTAATCCCATTGGTAACAAAAAAGTTTTATAATATTCATTTCCCCTTATATCAACAACACCCAAGCACAAGGAAATTCACCCTCATGCTTGTTGTGTTTAAGTTTTAAATTAGTCAATATCAACAGGTGTTTCTTCGTGTTTATTCGTGCGTTTCCATAGGAAGAACATCCCCACCAGACCAGCTGCCGCGATACCAAAGAATGTTGGCATACCGATACCACCTGTGGCAGGAAGCTCACCTCGAAGCTCATTGTAAATTAAGCGATCATTATTACCCACAACACTAGGAGCACTATCGATTACCGTTGCAATAATGCTAGCAACAGGATCATCCAAGAGAACCACGAATGGTGTAATCTCTTTACCACCAGTAGGTAAAACATATGGCATACCTACCTCAACCTCACGAAGTTCGTAGCGTCCACCTGCCGTTGCTCTGTCAGCTAAATTGATGATTCTAAATGCACCGGTAGCACCAGAAGGGATAAGTTGCACCAC
>JAITWV010000110.1 GCA_031285105.1 Streptococcaceae bacterium
CAACAGAAGCTGATTTTGGTCGTGCAGGCTACATCAAGTTTGAAATTCTAATCCAGACATTACGCCTTCAGCTAAAACGATAATTGTGTGTTTTTTACCGCGTGCACGTCCTGCTTCAATACGCTCAATGATGCGGTCAATATTAAATTCATGTTCTGGAATAATAATATCATCAGCTCCACCAGCAACACCTGCCCATAAAGCCACATCTCCTGCATCACGACCCATCACCTCAACGATAAACGTACGTGTGTGTGAAGTTGCAGTGTCACGTAAACGATCAATTGCATCTAGTGCAGTATTTACTGCTGTATCAAAACCAATTGTATAATCTGTTCCTGGAATGTCATTGTCAATTGTTCCTGGTACACCAACTGCAGGAAAGCCATGTTCAGTTAAACGCATTGCACCGTGGTAAGAACCGTCTCCTCCGATTACAACCACACCTTCAATGCCATGTTTTTTTAATTGTTCAATTCCTTTAAGTTGTCCTTCTTCTGTTGCAAATTCAGGATAACGAGCTGAGTAAAGGAATGTCCCTCCACGCGAAATTTTGTCTCCCACTGAAGCAATGTCTAATGGGAAGATATCTCCTGCAACCATACCCGCATAACCATAGTTAATACCAAATACTTCCATATCTTGAGAAATTGCTTTTCTTACTACTGCACGAACAGCAGCATTCATTCCTGGTGCGTCTCCGCCTGATGTTAAAACGGCAATACGTTTCATTGTTGTTCACCTCTATAGTTTATTTACAAATTCATTGTTTTCATAATTACGTTACTTATTTTATCACTAACCACTTGTTTTGTCTTATTATTTAGCCCATTTTTTTGAAAACAAATGAAACTTTCATAGATTTTCTCACTTTTTATAGAATTTAACATTTTCACTACCAAAATTCTTGCCTAAAACACTTATTAATTCATTTTTTTTCGCCACATTGAACTTCGGATTTAAGGCAATGGTTTCTCTATTTTCACCTATTACTAAAATAACCGAATGTTTGCCTGGTGTTAATGCTAACATTTCTTTTAGTTTAGGGATGAACTCGGAGGTTTCAAGTTTAATAAATAAAGTTTCTCGACTCATTACTTCAAGCGCCTCTTTGGCATCTTCTATTGTTTCTGCTAATAATTGAAGATTTTCATTGAACTTACTTTTTTCAACTTTTCCAGTAATCACCAAAATCATTTCATCTATTAATAAATTTTGTACCTTGCGATAAACATTAGGAAACACTGTAACGTCTAGTTCTCCTGTTTCATCTTCGACTTTTAAAAAGCTCATTTGTTCATTTTTTTTGGTGCGAATCTTTTTGATACTTTTTATTTGTACTAAGATTTGTGTTTGTTCATTTTCACCTAATTCAATAATACTTTGATGTTTAATAGAAGAAAACTGTTCTAATGGATGAGTCGATAAATAAATACCTAAATATTTTTTTTCTTGTTCAAGCAGTTGCCCAGTATCGTATTCTGGTAAGTCACTTGTTTTTAAAGCGTAATTGCCAAACAAATCATCCCCTAAGCCACCCATTAATTTCAAGTTTTCAATTCTTCTTGGTAATTCTTCAATTAATCTTTGCCTAATTTCACCTAAGCTATCAAAACTTCCTGAATAAATCAGCGCTTCTAGCATGTCTTCTTTTAACCATTTGTGATTAATGGAAGATAAGCGATATAAGAAATTTTCAAAACTAGTGAAGCGTCCATTTGCTTTTCTTTCGTTAAAAATCACTTCGATAAAGTCATTTCTTACTCCTTTGATATCAGCTAATCCTAATCGAATTTGTTCTAGATTTGTCAATTGGAAAGTGTAAAAGCTTGTGTTAATATCTGGATTTTTCGTTTCCACACCGACTTTTCTAGCTTCAGCAATGTATTCACGTACTTTTTTGGTCGAACTTTTATTGGCGCGCAAAAGACTTTGATAAAAAGGTGCTGGGTAATACACTTTTAAATAAGCCATCTGATAAGCAATAAAAGAATAAGCAAAGGCATGCGAGCGATTGAATCCATAATCAGCAAAACGTTCGACTAAATCATAAACCTCTTTAGCCACTTGCTCTTCATAGCCTAATTTTATTGCCCCACTAACAAACTTACGACCTTCTTCTTCAATTAATGAACGAATTTTTTTACTAATCGCTCGTCTGACAATATCGGCTTCTCCTAATGAAAAACCGGCCATCTTTTGCATGATTTGCATAATTTGTTCTTGATAAATGATGATACCATAAGTGTTTTCCAAAATTGGACGAATACTTTCATCAGGATACGTAATCTTTTCACTTCCTTTTTTTCGTGCTGCAAACGAAGGAATATTGGCCTGTGGACCTGGACGATATAAGGCATTTACCGCTGCGATGTCTTCTATTGAAGTTGGATAAACGGTCCTTAATGCCTGACGAATACCATTTGACTCAAATTGAAAGAGCCCACTTGTTTGTCCTTTTTGAAAGATAGCTAAAGTTGCTTCATCCGCATAATTAATGTTATGAATATCTAGTTTTTCTTCAGTGAAACGCTCAATATTATCTAAAGTATTTGCGATAATGGTTAAATTCCTTAAACCTAAAAAGTCCATTTTAAGTAAGCCAATTTCTTCTACACGGTGCATATCTAATTGGGTTAAATAGATATCATTACTTCCGTCTTGTAGGGGGATTAAATCAAATAAATTCTCATCACTAATCACCACACCGGCTGCGTGAGTGGAAACATTTCTAGGCAATCCTTCTAATTTTCTTGCTGTTTCAAATAATAATTGATTCAAGTCCGTTCGGCTCACCAAGTCTTGGAGTAATTTTGATTCTTTAAACGCCACATCTAAACTCATTTTGATACGAAAAGGAACAGCTTCACTAAATTTTCTGGCATCTTCTAATTTCAACCCAAAAACACGCGAAACATCCGTTAAGACTTGTTTGGCTGCTAACGTACCAAAAGTTGCGATTTGTGCCACATGCTCTTGTCCGTATTTATTCACAATATATTGTAGCAATTCCTGACGTTTATTATCAGGAATATCAATGTCAATATCAGGCATGGAATAACGTTCTTTGTTTAAAAATCGTTCAAATAAAAGGTCATATTTAATCGGATCAACACCAGTAATATTCAACACATAAGCTGTTAATGCCCCAGCTGCTGAACCACGACCTTCTCCAGTATGGATATTGTTTTTATGGGCGAAATCGAGCATATCCCATACAATTAAGAAATAATCATCAAAACCCATTTCATGAATGACGGATAATTCCATTTCCAAGCGCTCAATATAACGCTCATCTGGATTTTCCACTCGTTTTGGTAAATTTTCAAAAGCTAACTGCCTTAAATATTCTCCTGCTGTTTGATTATCAGTCAATGGATATTGTGGCAAAAGTGTTTGATGTAAAGGAATTTCTAAATCAATTTGATCAAATAAGGTCTTTGTTAAGTTTAAGGCATCATCTAATCCTTTTAGCGCTAAACGTTTTTGAAATTCATTTATTGGTAAATAATGATTGTCACCAGTCTTTTCAAGGCTTGGCACATCAAGAATTTTTTGTTCCCCAATTGCTCGTAATACTTGATAACTCAATTCATCTTCACGCTCAAAATATCTTACATCTCTCAAAGCTACTACTGCTAATTCCTTTTGATCTGCAATTTCAAGCAAATAATCAGACGTTTTTTCATCAATTCCTAAATACTTTTGCGCAAAATTGTTTAAGAAAGCATCTAACTTCAAAAAATCATGCTCAGCCAACCAAGCAAACTCACTTCTTTCATCGAATATCACTAAAATATCCTTTAACAAAGGCGTAATCTGTTCAAGCTGTATGTCTTTTTCAATCATTTTTAAGCTCGATAACTTCATCAAGTTTTGATAACCTTCATAAGATTGCGCGATTAAATCCACCCAAAATTGCTTCTCACTTGATGTATATTCTAAACTCATACCGATGATTGGTTTTATTCCTTCTTTTTTTGCTAATGAATAAAACTCAACCGCACCATAAAGAACATTTTCATCCATAATGCCTAAGGTGGTTTCATTAAGTTCTTTGGCTTTTTTGATATATTGCGGAATACGAATTAAACTTTTTAGTAGGGAATAAGATGTTCTCGTTTTAATTTGATACATGCTCTTGCTCCTTTTGTAAAATAATTGTGCATAAAACTTTTAAACTTTATGCACAACTCTCAGGTAGTTTTATGCACAAAACTTTTGAACTTTATGCACAAACGTCAGGTAGTTTTGTGCATAAACTTTTAAAAATTTGTGCACAAAACCTCACAACTTATTTTACCACAAAGAAAAAACGCACATTGCTTTACTTATCCAAAAAAAGTGCTAAACTGAACATGAGATTTTGAATTGGAAAGGAGTTTTCGTGATGAAATATGTTGTTTTAACATTTTGGACCCTTTTATTAGGTCAAATTGTTGGGTATATCGTGGCCTCGCTTGCTGGAGCACCAATTCAAGTGGTGAATACATTGATTATTTCTTTAATAGTAGAAGTTTTCATGATTGCCATTATCAAATTAGCTATTCCCAAAGAAGAAAACGCACATTAGACCTCTCTCATGACTGACGTGCTTGAATGAACGAGCTAATTTTCTTGTTCAACAAGGCGTGAGGAGGCGAATACTTTACGTATTTAACGCACGAACAACGAAGGTGAACAAAAAATTAGCCGTGCATTCAAATACATTCAGTTATGCGAGAGGTCTATTAAGAAGCTGGGCTATTATGCTCAGTTTTTTGCTAGAAAGGATTACATTTTGGCACAAAATTTGGAAATTGAATTTAAAACACTTTTATCAAAAGCT
>JAITWV010000152.1 GCA_031285105.1 Streptococcaceae bacterium
GAAATTTCACCGTTAAGCATGGCAATAAATTCAATACCTGAACTTCCATAAGCGCGCACCCCCATTGAGTTCATAGCAATTTTCTGAGCGTTCATTACATTATGCGCATAGATATAAGGATTAAATGCTACCAAGCCTTCATTTACTCGGCGTTTTTTTGGTTTTGGTAGAGGTTCATCATTCACATAAACTCCTTGACCTTTAATTGCCCAGTACATCTTCTGATTCATCACATCATAAATAATGCCAAATTGTCCGATTTCATCAATATAAAGAGCAAGCATCACGGCAAAATTTTTCTTTTGATAATAAAAATTCGTCGTGCCATCAATTGGATCTAGCACCCAAACGCGACCTTTCATTGATTCCATTTTATTTAAGCCATTTTCTTCACCTAAGATTTTGTCAGATGGAAAATGTGCTTGAATTTCACCAACAATATAATCTTGTACACGTGAGTCAATTTCCGTGACTAAATCCGTTCGACTAGATTTGGTTTTCACTTGAAATTCTTCATTAAAACTGGCTTTAATCATCTCACCTGCTTGATGAACCCATTTTCTTGCTAATTCTAATTCTTTCAAGACTATCCCTCCATTTTAAAGCGACCTTTTTGTATTTCTTGCGCTTTTTTGACTACTTTATAAATAGTATAACCTGAAACCTTTTCAAATTCTCGTCCTAAGCGTTTTTCTTCGGCAATTGAGCGGATGACCGTTTTGAACTCTTGATATTTAACTAAAAAATTTTCTGCTTTTATCCCTTCTTCATAAGCTTGTTCAACTACTGCATAAAAATTAGTTACTTTGACCATTTCATCCATTGACCACTCAAGATCCAAAGGGTAGGTATACTCTGTTTTTTTATTCATTTTATTTCAATCCCTTTCAATAAGTAATTTTATTATATTTCATCTAATAAATTTTTGAAAGGTATACAGCAAGACGTTTGAAAATTAGATTGCATTTTCTTGTGCCTTAGTGCATAGTTAAAAGCAAAAGAATTAATCTATACCAAGGGGGCAATTGATGTGAGAATTTACATCTTATTAATTCAAACAACATCAAGGATGACTCAATTCATTCAACATTATACAAAAGACCCATACAATCATATTTCAATCGCATTTGATGAAAAATTACAATATACATATAGTTTTGGCCGCATGAAATCTGACAATCCATTTATGGGCGGTTTTGTCCATGAGCAATTGAATAAAGGTGTGTTTGAAGATGCTATTTGTAAAGTTGTCAGCTTAGATATTAACCCATCTCAATATGAAATTTTGCACCAACGCATTGAAAAAATGCAAGAAGAACAAACGAAATACAGCTATAATTTCATCGGACTATTTGGTTTACATTACAATTTTGACTTAAATAAAAGATATATTAAGCGTGAATATTCTCTATTTTGTTCGCAATTTGTAGCATCCTTACTTCAAGAAGCTGAATTATTCCCTCAATCTTTACTTCCTCAATTACTGAAACCTGCGGATATTCTTGATTATGTGGAGGCAAAGACGGAATATGAAGGAAAATTATCTGGTTATTTACAAAGGATTGATTTTCAAGAATTACAAAATGTGCACAATTCCATTTCTTTAAGAAGGCAAATCATTTATTTTCCAATTGATCTATTATTGAGAGGTCTAATTTAAAAAGTCGAGGAAATTTCACCCTCGACTTTCTTATTAATAATTTTCCAAATATTGTTCTAATTCCCACTGCGAAACGGTTTGCATATAGCTTGCCCATTCCAATTTTTTCGCTGCTTTAAAACTTTGATAGATATGTTCTCCTAAAGCATGGCGAACAACAGAATTTTTCCGCATTTCTTTGACCGCATTATGCAAGGTAGATGGTAAATCTTCAATTCCTGCTTCTTTTAGTGCTGCTTCACTCATTACATAAATATTAGACTCGACTGGCGCTGGTGGCGTTAACTCATTGACAATACCATCAAGACCGGCTTCTAACAATACAGCCATTGCTAAATATGGATTGGCTGTTGGGTCAACTGAGCGTAATTCTAAACGAGTTGACAGTCCACGAGAACTTGGGACACGAATTAATGGCGAGCGATTTTTACCAGCCCACGCCACATAAACGGGTGCTTCATAACCTGGCACTAGACGTTTATATGAATTGACGGTTGGATTGGTAATTGCTGTATAGCCACGTGCATGTTTTAGTAATCCTGCTAAGAATTGATACGCTGTTTTCGATAAGCCCATGTCATCTTTTGGATCATAAAAGGCATTTTCTGCTCCTTTAAATAAGGACATATTGCAGTGCATCCCAGAACCTGCGATACCAAAAATAGGTTTTGCCATAAATGTTGCATGTAAGCCATGTTTTCTGGCAATTGTTTTGACTACTAGTTTAAACGTTTGAATATTGTCACACGCACGCACGACATTTTCATATTTAAAATCAATTTCATGTTGGCCTACCGCAACTTCATGGTGACTTGCTTCAATTTCAAAGCCTAAATTTTCTAATTCAAGTACAATTTCCCGACGGCAATTTTCACCTAAATCTGTTGGTGCTAAATCAAAATAACCACCTTTATCATTTACTTCCATTGTTGGATTCATATTGTCATCTAATTTGAATAAGAAAAATTCAGGTTCTGGTCCAAGATTAAATGAAGTAAAACCAACCTCTTGCATTTTCGTAATCACACGCTTCAAATTCCCACGTGGATCACCAGCAAATGGTTGATGCTCCGTTGTATAAACATCACAAATCAAGCGAGCCACTTTTCCATGACCACTCTCCCAAGGAAAAATCATCCAAGTGTTGACGTCTGGGTGCAAATACATATCACTTTCATTAATACGAACGAATCCTTCAATTGACGAACCATCAAACATCATCTGATTGGCTAATACTTTGTCTAATTGACTAACAGGTACTTCAACATTTTTGATTGCGCCTAAAATATCCGTAAACATCAAACGAATGAAACGCACATTTTCTTCTTGAGCATTTTGTTTAATTTGTTCAGCTGTGAAATTGCTATTTGGCATGATAACTAACTCCCTTTTTTATATTAATTTCTAAAATTACCAAAAATACTTCGTGGATCGGGTTTTAAAAGATTTCCTTGACCCATTAATTCATCTTGGAAAATCCTTCTAACTTCTTCTTCAGTTACCGCATTTGTTCGTTTTTGTTTCTTTTGCTCTTCTTCTTGTTTCAATTGGATGACCCGTTTGACACCAGCCATGTTCAAACCTTCTGAAAGATAGTCCTTAATTTCTAGTAAAACATCAATATCATTTAACGAATATTGACGTCTGTTTCCTTCGCTTCTTTCAGGGAAAATAAGTTCTTGCTCTTCATAATATCTGATTTGTCTTGCTGTTAAGTCGGTCAGCTTCATCACTGAGCCCATTGGAAAAACGGCCATGGTGCGTCTAATTTCTCTTGATTTCACCTTCTCACTCCTTAATTGTGTTATAGAATAACAATATAGTAAAACATTGTCAATTGCTTATGTTATATATTCTAACATGATTGTGCGTTGTTTGGTAAAAAAAATAGAGGCTGGGACAAAACGATTTTTTAACTATAATTTTCAGTCGAATAATGTAAAAACCTCCCCCAATCTATCATCAAAGATAGATTGGGGGCGGTTTTTGCGATTAAAGTTTTGTGCTAGCGCTTGAACGTTCGTTTTTATTCTACGCATTCAGAGTTTTGTCCCAGCCTCGTTCGTGTTTTAATAATAAATTTCCTGAATCGCCTGAGTAACGGCTAATTTGACATGCTCATAAGTCAATCCACCTTGTAAAAATAAACGATAAGGTGCTCTTAATGGACCATCCGCTGATAATTCCATGGTGGAACCTTCAATAAATGCGCCAGCTGCCATGATAATTTCATCTTCATACCCGGGCATCTTGGCTGGAATTGGTGCAACATTAGAGTCTACTGGTGATAATTTTTGAATGGTTTGAGCAAATTTAATCATTGCTTCTTTTTGACCCAAATCAATGGTTTGAATTAAGTCTGTGCGTACACTATCCCAACTTGGAGAACTTTGAATATCATATTCTTCAAGCAAGCCGGCGGTAAAAATCGCTCCTTGAATGGCTTGTGATACTGCGTGCGGACTTAAAAAGAAACCTTGGAAAAAGTCAAATGTATTCGTCCCCATTGCTCCACCAACAGCACCTACTCCAGCTGTAGTTAAGCGATAGGCACAACTTTCTACCAACATCTTACGTCCAGCAATATATCCACCCGTTTTGGCAATTCCACCACCAGGGTTTTTAATTAATGAACCAGCCATTAAATCAACACCAATTTGAGTTGGCTCCAATATTTCCGCAAATTCTCCGTAACAATTATCAACAAAAATAATAACTTCTTGATTATAAGCCCGAATCGCTTCAACAATTTGACGAATATAGTCAATTGTAAAGCTTGGACGTCCAGCATATCCGCGTGAACGTTGAATGGCTACGACTTTTGTTTTTTCGTGAATTTTTTGTTGAACTTTAGCAAAATCAACGTAACCTTCTTCATCTAATTCGACAAAATCATAGCTAACGCCAATTTCTTTTAACGAACCACGTCCATCCCCTTCAATTCCAATCACTTCAAGCATGGTGTCATAAGGTGTTCCTGTAATATAAAGCAGTTCATCATTTGGTTTTAACACGCCAAAAAGTGCTGTAGCTATGGCATGCGTACCAGAAACAATTTGCGGACGAACCAATGCTGCCTCCGCTCCAAAAGCTTGAGCATACACCAAGTCTAATTTCTCACGTCCAAGATCATCATAACCATAACCCGTAGAAGCCAAAAAGTCTGTTGCGGCTACATGATTATCTTGAAATGCTTTTAAGACTTTTTGTTGATTAAAAAGAGCAATGTCTTGAGTTTCTTGTCTTTTTGTGGCAATTTTTCTTTCCGTTTTGTTGATTCTTTCAATTAATTCTTCATGTAAACCATCTGTCCAAAACATTTAAAATTCCTCTTCTTCTGTTTTTTCTTGCCAAGACGCCCAAATAGAATCATTTCTGGCAAATCCTTTAACGTGATAGATATTTTTTTCTTCATCATATTCTTCGCTTAACAATAACGTTTCATTTTTTAGTGCATATAATTCTTTGCTTTGACTTGTTGCTAAATCAAAATCATAAGGAGTCATTACTTCCATCATCGCATGAATTAAATTATCCGTTAAAATATCTTTTGAGCTAGCTTCTTTGGCGCTAATTAAGACATTTGGATAAAGGGTACCATGAAAATCACCGATTAATTTATCTGCTTTATTGTAGACGGTTAACATGGGAATATGCTCCATTTGTAAGTCGTTTAATAAACCTAAAACCGTTTTTTCATGTTGTTGTCGGTTCGAATTACTCGCATCAACAACATGAAGTAGTAAATCAACTCCGCGACTTTCTTCTAGTGTTGATTGAAAACTTTCGATTAATTGAGTTGGCAAATCTTGGATAAATCCTACAGTGTCCGTTAATGTAACGTTCATACCTGTAGGCAGGCGCCATTTTTTGGTTAAGGGGTCAAGGGTGGCAAATAATTGGTCTTCTTCATACGTTTGAGCGGCGGTCATCAAATTTAAAAGGGTTGATTTTCCGGCGTTTGTATAACCAATCAAACCAATTTGGAACACTTTTGATTGCTTGCGTTTTTCTCTTTGACGTTCCCGATGCGCTTCCACTTGTTTTAATTCTTTTTTGATTAAACTAATGCGATAACGAATATGACGGCGATCACTTTCTAGTTTGGTTTCCCCTGGCCCACGTGTGCCAATTCCCCCTCGTTGTCTACTCATTGCTAAACCGTAACCACCTGATAATCGTTGAGAAAGATAGTTTAATTGAGCTAATTCGACTTGCAATTTTCCTTCTTTTGATTGGGCGCGCATGGCAAAAATATCTAGAATTAACTGAATGCGGTCAATCACTTTCACACCCACCACCTCAGCAATATTATTGGCTTGCCTTGGTGAAAGTTCGTGGTTAAAAATGACTACATCCGCTTCATAAGTATCCACTAATTCTAGTAATTCTTCCATTTTCCCTTTCCCAATTACCGTGCGACGATCAATTTCTTGCAAATTCTGCGTCAATTCATTCACCACTTCACCTTGAGCGGTTTTGGCTAGATTTTTTAGCTCAATCATTGACTCATCAAAGGTTTCTTCATTGTTTCGATTGCGTACACCAACTAAAATAATTCGTTCTTTTTCTATTTTTGTCTCCAAATTATTTACCATCCTTTATCCATTGTTTTAACTCGATTGTTAAATTTTCTATTTCTTGAGGGTCTTTAATAATATCTATCCATGTAGTATTCATACGATTTTTAAACCAAGTGATTTGTCTTTTGGCGTAATTTCGCGAATTTTTTTTGACTAACTCAATGCTTTCTTCAAGCGACATTTCACCTTTAAAGTAGGGGAAAAATTCTTTATAACCAATTCCTTGGGCTGCTTGAACATTAGGATACGTTTCAAAAAGTAATTTTGCTTCTTCTAAAACACCTACTTGCATCATCAAATCGACCCGTTGGTTAATGCGTTCATATAACAGGTGGCGATCGGTATTTAAGCCAATAATTTTTGCATCATATAAGTCTAAAGAATCCAAACCATCGGCATTGACAATACTTTTGCCAGTATTTTCAAAAACTTCTAGTGCCCGAATA
>JAITWV010000196.1 GCA_031285105.1 Streptococcaceae bacterium
GCGCCTTTCTTTTCAAAATCTTTGCTTGCGTCCCACCACAGCAGCCACCACCACCTGAACACCAGACCGCAGCCCAAATGCGAAAACTCGTAAATGAAGAAAGCCTTAACGTCTTACCCATTTCACAAACTTCAAATCAATTACGCTGTACTAAAGAGACAATCAATTAAAGCACAGATTAATAAGTAAAATTTAGGCATAGAAGAAGGGAAACTCTACATTGTACTTAAAAAGAATTGAATTAAAAGGCTTCAAATCATTTGCCGATAAGACAGTGATTGATTTTGAAGAAGGTATATCGGCAATTGTTGGACCAAATGGCTCTGGGAAGTCGAATATCACCGAAGCACTACGCTGGGTTTTGGGTGAGCAATCGGCAAAAAGTCTGCGTGGTGGTAAGATGCATGATATTATTTTTGCGGGTTCTTTGGATCGTAAGCCATTGAATATTGCCGAGGTTACGGTTGTTTTAGATAATACGGATCGTTATTTTGCGATGGATTTTTCTGAAATTTCGATTACTAGAAGAATTACGCGTTCGGGTGATAGTGATTTTTACATTAATAAAAAAGCTAGTCGTTTGCGTGATATTCAAGAATTATTTATGGATTCTGGGCTTGGTAAAGAGTCATTTTCGATTATTTCGCAAGGGAAAGTTGAGTCTATTTTTAACTCGAAACCTGAAGAGCGACGTGGTATTTTTGAAGAAGCTGCGGGTGTTTTAAAATACAAGATGCGCAAAAAAGAAGCTCAGCGAAAATTACTAGAAACGCAGGACAATTTGAGTCGTTTAGAAGATATTGTGCATGAGTTAAATGAACAACTCCAACCGCTAGAAGAACAAAGTAAAGTCGCTAAACAGTATCAAGAGATGTATAAACAATTAGTTAAGCTTGATACAAGTGTGAATGTGGCGTTAATTCGTGAAAATAAAGAAACATTTGATCAATATTCTCAGACATTTAGTGATTTATCAAAAAAATTAAACCTTCAAGAAAAACAAAGTGCTAAAGATGAAAGTCGTTTAATGGTCAAAAGAAGTGAACGAACGGCTTTAGATGACAAATTAGATGAGTTAAATAGCCAACTTTTACATTTAACTCAAGCCATCACTCAAGCACAAGGAGATGAACGTGTTCAAGCGCAAATTACGATAAATGCACAAGAAACTGCGGAAACACACGAAAAAAACTTACAAGAAACAATCGAAAAGTTAAAAATTTTAGCAGATGAAATCAATCAAATTGCTGAAGAAATAACAGATAAAGAAGAAGAAACTATTCAGCTAGAAGAAGAAATTGATGAAGAAAAAGTGCGTTTAGCTGAATTTTCAAAGTCAACTAAGGAAATAAGTGATGAGTTACGCCACAACCAGCTTAACTTAGCTAGTAAAAAAAGTGCTGCTAAAAGTGATTTAGAGCATCTACAAGCACGTTACGAAGAAGAAAGTATTCATAATGCCGATACGATTTTGCAATATGAACAGCTTAAAAATCAGCAAACCAAAGCTTTAGCCAATCAAGAAAAGTTGGCGATTCTTTTAAAAGAACAAACCTTTAAATTGAAAGAACAACTAGATAACTACGCCCACAACAATGCACAATATCAATTAGTCAAAGAAAATTATACTAAGGCGCAAGCAAGTATGTATGAAGTAAATAATGAAATTTCACGTATTGCTTCTAGACATCAAAGTTTAAAGGATATTCAAGCAAGTTATCAAGGATATTACCAAGGTGTTAAAGCTGTTTTACAAAATAAACAAGAACTTGGAGGCATTATCGGTTCAGTTGCTGAAGTGATTGAGGTGCAAAAAGAACAGGCTCTAGCGATTGAAACAGCATTAGGTGGGGCAATGCAACATATTATTGTCGAAAATGAAGAAGCAGCTAAAAGAAGTATTCGTTTGTTGAGTCAAAAACGTCTAGGGCGGGCGACTCTTTTGCCGTTAACAACGATTAAACCACGTCAAATTAATGATATTCAATTAGACGGTTTGAAAAAAATGAATGGGTTTATTGATATAGCTTCAAATTTAGTGACCTATCCAGATAAAGTGCAAAATATCTTGAAAAACTTGCTAGGTTTAGTGATTGTGGCGGATACTTTGGAAAATGCAACAACGATTGCTAGAACGATTCGTTTTCAATATAAAGTAGTTTCTTTAGACGGTTCGGTGATGAATCCAGGTGGTTCAATGACTGGTGGGCAGACAAATCGACAAAAAAATAGCTCTTTATTTACGCAAAACGAGGAGATTACTCAATTAGAAGTGCAATTGTCAGCTCTTAAGCAAAAGCAGTTACAAATAGAAGAAGAAGTAAAAACGAAGCTAGAAATCGTTCAAGAACAAGAAACGAATTTAGAGTCAATCAGACAAATTGGTGAGAATTTACGATTAGAAGAAAATCAAGCCAAAAACAATCTTGCCAATGCGAAAGAACGCTTGAGTCAATTAGAGGTGCAATTAACGAATTTTGAACAAGAAACAGCTCAATTAGGTGAATTTTTAGCCGATTATGAAAGTCGAAAAGCCTTAATTGAAGATGATTTGCACAAGATTCATGAAAAACAAATGTGGATTAATGAGCAACTTTCAACAATGGAGTTGCAAGTTCAAAAGCAAGAAGAAAATAAAGCCAATTCTCAAGAAAAATTAGCACAACTAAAAGCCAAATTATTACTCGCACAAGAACAATATGAGCGCTTAATTGCAAGGCTTGAAGAAAAAAGTGGCGAGCAAAAAGAGTTAAATGCCAAACGTTTTGAAATCAGTACGTTGCTTAAAAATATCGAAAATAAGAGCAATGAACAAGTCTTGAGTGCGGAACAAATCAAGGAAAAGGTCAAACAACTAGAAATTTCAAAAGCCAAAATTGAACTAGACATTACGAATTATAAAGAAGAACTAGCAAAATTAATTGAAGAAATCAAACACCTTGAAGAAACGGTTAAAGCTTCGAACACTCTTTATCAAGCAATTTTGAAACAAAAAAATGAAGTGGAAATTAAGAAAGCACGCGCATCTGATTTACTGGATAACTTGTTGAATTATTTATTAGAAGAATATTCACTTTCGTTTGAGAAGGCGCAAGAAGAAAGTTTGGCAATTGAAAACATTCAAGAAAGTAAAAATCAAGTGAAACAATTGAAACGATCGATTGATGAACTTGGTCCGGTGAATATTGCGGCGATTGAACAATTTGCGCAAGTCAATGAACGTTTTGAGTTTTTAACGAGTCAACGTGATGATTTACTAGAAGCCAAACAAAGTTTATTTGAAGTGATGGAAGAAATGGATGTGGAAGTGATTCGTCGTTTTGAGGAAACTTTTCAAGCGATTCGTCAAAAATTTAAGCAGACGTTTCCTTCAATGTTTGGTGGTGGACGGGCAGATTTAGTGTTAACCGACCCAGAGGACTTACTTAATACCGGAATTTCGATTGATGCACAGCCACCAGGGAAAAAAATTCAAAGTTTAACTCAATTATCTGGTGGAGAAAAAGCGTTAACGGCGATTGCTTTACTCTTTTCGATTATTCAAGTACGCACCGTTCCATTTGTGGTGCTTGATGAAGTAGAAGCCGCCTTAGATGAAGCGAATGTGACGAGATTTGGGCAGTATTTGGCTCATTTTGATGAACAAACGCAATTTATTTTAGTCACTCACCGCAAAGGAACCATGCAAGCAGCTGATATTTTATACGGGGTAACCATGCAAGAATCCGGTGTTTCTAAGCTTGTTTCAGTTCACTTTGCTTGATATCTAAATGAGCGATTAATTTTTCAATTCCATAAGCTTTGGTGACACCTTTTGGTAAAAATTCTAGTAAAAAACTTTGAGATTTTACCATTTCAAAATTTGG
>JAITWV010000179.1 GCA_031285105.1 Streptococcaceae bacterium
TACTTATTTCACAAACTTCAAATCACTTACGCTGTACTAAAGTGATTGTTTTCCTACATCTATTCATTCCCTTCAAAATTTTGGTACACCTATTTTCTAACAGGTTCATTCAACGATAATAAAATGGATTATGCTAAAATGAAGCATAAACAAAGGGGGGAAATTTCATGAAACATTTACCAAAAGACTTTGATGACCTAAATACTCAAGTAGAAGATTGGAAAGAAAAATATCTAGGTAAAAACCCACAAGCCATTACCGAAGAACAAATGGATGATAAGGAAAATGATTCACGCACAAGACTTCAACGTTTTTGGAAAATCGCTAGTCCAAGGCAAAAGATGAAACATGAGTTTGTTCGTTTAGAATCTAAAAAAACACGTCTGCTTCTTGAAGGAAAAACCAAAGAAGCGACTTTAATTAAAAAAAAAATCAAAATGAAAAAACAAATCTACAAAGATAGTTACTATAAGTGAGGGAAGGTGGATTTTTATGCATACGGTAACGATTGTCATTAGTTTTTTTATTGTTATGATTCTTAGTAATTTAATTTTCCGCCTTTATCCACTTATTCCTGCTCCTGCGATTCAGATTGTCATGGGTTTTTTGGCTGGCTTTATTATTCCTAATTTTGTCATCCAATTGGATTCTCAAGTTTTTTTAGCATTGATTATTGCTCCTTTACTCTTTCGTGATGCACAATTAATTGATGTCACAGCCGTTTTAAAACATCGAAAATTAGTGCTCTATCTAGCGTTTGTGGTCGTTTTTATCACTGTTTTGACATTGGGGTATTCCATTCATTCCTTTTTGCCGTTTTTACCTTTAGCTGCTTGTTTTGCTATTGGTGCATCTCTTGGTCCAACAGATGTTGTTGCTGCTAGTGCGGTGACTAAGCGTTTAGACTTTCCCAAAAGAGTGCAAACCATTATTAAAGGAGAAGGGTTAATTAATGATGCGAGTGGCTTGATTTCTTTTAAATTTGCCATTTTAGCGTTAACAACAGGGCAGTTTTCCGCCACTCAAGCAGGAATTGCTCTTTTAACTTCAGCACTTGGTGGAACTTTGGTTGGCTTTATGATTGCTTTATTAAATCGTTGGTTAAATTCGATTTTAGAAAGAATTGATGCCCATGATAGTAAAGGATATTTACTAGCAGAAATTTTCTTACCTTTTCTAGCTTTTTATGTCGCCGAAGAATTGCACATCTCAGGCATTATCGCAGCGGTTGTTGCAGGTGTTATGCAAGCAAGAAGATTTAGGAAAGTCACTTTATTTGATGCACAACTTGATAGTTTGACCCATACCGTTTGGGACATGATCACGTCTTCTTTAGATGCGATTGTTTTTATTATTTTAGGTATTGAGTTAAGAATGGTCTTGGTTCCTGTTTTGACCAGTGGGAGTTATCCTCTTCTTCCAATCATCATCGCTATCATTTTAGCAACTCTTCTTTTATTTGCGACACGCTTTATTGTTTTGATGATTTATTACTGGTATACAAGCAAAAAACGTAAAAAGCCATTGAAACGTTACGCTGATGATGCCATTAAAATTACTTTTTCTGGCGTCAAAGGAACAGTTTCAATCGCAACCATCCTTCTTATTCCTGAGTCAGTTGCGCATAGACCCTTAATCTTATTTATAAGTGCCTTTGTAACTTTTTTGAGCTTTATTGTGGGCATGATTATCTTACCATTATTAGCGGAGGCAAAAGAAGAAACGAAAAACCATTTAGTCGAAATTTCGATTTTAGATGACGTTATTAATGAACTGGTTGAAAGTGCCAAAGATAGTCGCAAAAAGACCAATTATAAGCGTGTGATTGAAAATTATCGAAAACGCATTGAAGAGTTAATCATTGACTCTGAGTCGGATACCATCAAAAAAGATCTACAAGAATTAAGGTTATTAATTTTACAAATAGAACAAGATGGACTAGAAAAAGCGTATCAAATCGGTGAAGTTTCAGATAAACCTTATTTGTTTTACTTGCGTTACACTAGAGAAATTGAGCGAATGATTGTACGTAGTTTTGTGTCAAATATGCAATATTACTTCTTAATTTTGCGCCGTTTATCCTTGTTAATTTTGTATCGCATGAAACATTTTCAACAATCACAAAAGCAATTAGTCATGCGTTCTAGACATATGAGCCATGAAGAAAGAAAACAATTACGTAGTGTGTTTTTTGAAAATACGCAATACATTTTAGATGCCCTTGAAAACTTAGAAGGCGTTTATGACACACGACTCTTGGATTTTTTAAAGCTTCAGCGAATCAGGCAAGTACAAATGCTTCATGAACAAGATTTTTTTGCACGAGTGATTGAAATTTATTCTGGTTCAAACTCTGATGAACTATTGCAAGGATATTATTTAGAGCGCAAATTTATTTTTAAATATGAAAAAGATGGACGGATTAATAAACGCGAGGCACGAGCATTGAGGCAAAATGTAAATATGTTGGAATCTTATACCTTAAAAGAGCAACCAACAAATATATCCACTACTATCTTAGAGTACTTGAATAGAGGTAATAAATAACAAACTAAAGCTAAATTGAACATTTGCTATAGTGTATTGAAAAATGGATAAAGTTAGATAATAAAATAACATCATTGGATAAGCAAAAAAAGTTAATTATTTTTCTCTTGGCTTATTTAGCTAATAGTGTTGGTTTAAATTGATGCTATTAAAGTTTGTGAAATGAGTAGAACTTTAAGGCTTTCTTCATTTACGAGTTTTCGTATATGGGCTGCGGTCTGGTGTTCAGGTGATGGTGGCTGCTGCTCGCTAAATCGGCTAGGGGTTTTCTAAGCGCGAAACGCGCTAAGAAAAGCCCACGCTACGCCGATTCCCCTTGTGCCACTGCTGCCACC
>JAITWV010000211.1 GCA_031285105.1 Streptococcaceae bacterium
GACGTTTAATTCAGCATCTTGAGTCACATCTAAGCCACGCGTTTCACCGAAGTTTTTCACCCAATCAGAAATTCGTTGCTCATGTTTTGACGTTCTTGGTACTTGTGAGATGGCTTCGAAAAATTCAAATACTTTCTGCGAATCCATACCTTTAAATCTAGATAAATCCATTGAAATAAACCTCTTTTCTTAAATTTACTTGCATTTTAATGGTAGTATTCTTTAGATAACAAGTCAAATATTTCGTGGTTAAATTTTAATGAATATATTACACATTAATAGTTCATAATTTCATAGATTTTTGCCAGTAGATGCTTTATTCTAAATAGTATAAGAAATTAATAGGAGCTAAAAATAATGATTAAAGAATTTGAAGTCGATGTGGTTGGACAATATTACGCTGGGACAGTTACCAAAAAGCATCGTGGTGAGTTTAGTATTACTGTGAATTTGAATGAGGAGTTGAATTTGGCTGTTTTGACTCAAGCAAGCAGGCAGCTAGGTGAAAAGTTTCCATTTGTTGTAGGAAAATTATGTCCTACATTTTTTTCCTACACCTATAAAATAATAAATAAGCCTCTAAAACCTATACCAGCGGGAAAAAAGAATGACCAACTATTGATTATTTTTTATGGGAAGAACTATTTTGAAGTTGAGGTTTCTCACCTATTATTCGATGGTCGAACACTAAGTAAAATTACTCGCGAATTGACCTTACTTTATTTTGAAATTCTTGATGGAGTTGAGATTAAGGGTATTCATGAAAAATTTACACCAAAGTCCTTAGAAGATTCATATAAAGAATATACAGGAAGAATGCACGTTGAAGTCGCTGAAAAAAGTAAGGAAGTCAACGCTTATCAACCACCATTTTCACCTGTCGCAAAAACAAAGACGACCCATTTTAGATTATCTGCTAGTTTACTAAAACACGAAGCAAAAAAACATCAAGTGACCATCAGTGAATGTTTAATGGCTTTAATATTTGTTAGCTTGAAAGTTGAGCGAGCACATTTTAAACAAGATAAGCCAATTATTTCAATGATTCCAATTGATATTCGCCGTTTTTTCCCAAGTCAAACCATGAGAAATTTTGTTGGAGCAGTCAATATCACCATGAAGGAAACGGATGATTTTGAAGTGATGCTACAACAAATTCATCAAGATTTTAAGAAAATTAATAAAGCAAATATTTATCATGATTTTGCCCAGCATCAACAAATGATCGATAAAGCACGTTTCGTTCCGAGAAAATTAATCGATTTATATATGAAAAAATATCAAAAAATCGAAGCAAAATACATAACAATTGGCCTGTCAAATCTGGGTAAAATTGACCTACCTGTTGATATTACTGAGCGTTTATCCTCTATGAATTTTAATATTGCTCTAGATGAAGATTCACCATATTTCTTTAGTTGTGTGAGCGTTGGCGATGTTTTAACGCTAAGTATGTCATCTAAAGTGGATGATGCGGTTTTAATTAAGGAACTAAAAGAGAATTTCCAAACGTTTTATATGGGCAAATGAGTTGAACAAAATAATAAAAAGTGATAAATTTCATTTACTATTGAAAGTTAGGTGGATGGCCACATGGAATTGATTCTTGAGTTAATTTTTATGTTTATAGAAGAAATTGTTACTATCTTGCTTAAAATAAAGAATAAGATGATACGAACTATTCTGCTTAGTATTTTGATGATAGGTGTTCTATTGCTAATATTATTCATGTTTTCTGTAATTGTCACCAGTTTCTTTTCATCATTTGCCTGGTATTTAAAATTATTGACTATTGCTCTTGGCATTTTTAGTATTTTAATCTTGGGTAAATCGCTTATTAACATTTTTCTTGGCTTTAAAGTATCTTAACTAAAAAACAATGTCTCAAATCTAGAACGAAAATTTGAGACATTGTTTTTAGTTTACATCTTATCCCCAACTGTTATCATCTGATTTTCCCACTTTTTCTTGGCAACTGCTTCATAAAACACTCGAGCAACAGTCGCTCTAGAAACAGATTGAACCGGTGTTTTTTGGGATGAGTCTGAAATAATTGGCACTCCTTCTTTACCACCATGAAAAATGACTGGGCTGATAATCGTGGTGATGAACTTACTTTCCACTAACATCTGAGCGCCTTTTAATTGCTGATCAAAATATGAAGACATCGAGCGCCTTAAACTTCCCTCACGTCCAGTTGTTTCAAAATTCATACCCCCAGCACCCAGCCAAATAATCTTTTTGACACGTTGATTTTGTTCAAGGGCACTTAATAAATTCTTAGCATAAACAGGCATTGGGGAACTACCAACAAAACTAACAATCGTATCAATATTTTCTAAAGCTTTCACTAGCGCGTTTACTTGATACATATCTCCTTCAAAAAATGGATAGTTACTTTGTTGATGTCTGGGAAGTTTGCTTTTTCTTCTGGCAAATAAGCTTAAAGAAAGTTCTGAATTTGCCTCTTGTTCAAAAATCCGAATAAATTCTTGAGCAACATTACCTGTAGCACCTAAGACTATAATATTTTCCATTTGTTTTTATCCTTTCTTGATGTTTAAATAGATTTTATCTTGCCTTTAAAGTAATGACAATTGAAAACACTTGATGAATTTTTTATAGCTAATTGGGGTAAATTAATTCGTTTTCACTATTTATTGTGGTAATATCATTAATAAATTAAACGCTTTTAAATCAAGCAAGTGGTTTATCCATTGCTTAATTTAAAAGCAGAAAATGGAGTGATTCGTATGCGAAAAAATTCATTAGTTTATTTAGCGTCATATGGCGGTGGAAAAAAGACATATTATAACGAGTCAACGAATTTATTATTAATAGGAAAAGAACGCTACTTAAACGAGATTCGTGCTTATTTTTGTCTTCAAGCCATCTGCATGATAATTTCTATGAAAGTTGGCATTGTCCGCTCACAAATTCAAGGAATTAAAGGTCTTTTATTCTCATTAGTGACAAGCTTTTTGGTGTTAGTGATTCTAAAAAAATTGGCTTCAAAAATTAATAAAGAAAAGCTGTTAACTTCATTTGCCCCCACACCGCTAGAATTAAAAGAATTATTAATACGCTCAACGCGGACACAAAAGAATTATCAGATTTTATTTACTTTTACTGTAGTTGGATTTCTTGTTTTGCTATATTTAGTTTACGGGGAACCAACTTTAAATTCACTAGTCTTATTCAGTCTTCTCAATGGCTTATTTAGCTACAGCGGTTATTCACTTTGGATAGAAAATATTGCTCGAAAAAACTTCATCAACAAACTAGAAAAATAACCTAATAAAAAGCATGAACGGTTTTGTTGCGTTCATGCTTTAAAAATAATAGCAAAATCCTAATAAAAAGTAGCTTGTCTTTTTTCTCTAATGAACCTTGATTTTCGAGTCCTATCTGCTGTTTGCTCTAACTCTTTCAACTTTTCCAAAACATTACGTGCCTCGTTTTGTGAGTTCATCAATAAAATCATATTCTCTCCATCACATAAATCAATTTGAAAAATATCACACAATTGCGAATTTAAAAACACACCAGTATTGTCATATTCTGAAAATAGAATTTGATCTCCTGGTTTTAAACTTGGATCAAAGGGCATAATGTAATACTGGGTTTGTCCATAATCAGCAAATTGCTGAGTTTGGGGCAATAATTTAATATGTCTAAATTTTTTCATATTTTCCCCTCCAATATGTGTTATTCAATTCATTTATATATGATTAATGTTACCATATTTTCATATTTTTGTAATTTATAAGCAATTTGAATTTTATATGTTTTGGGCTAATTACTTGTTACTTTAGTAAAACAAAAAAAGCCAGACATTTTACACGTCTGACTTTGCTTATTTATGCTTTTAAAAATCGACCCATTGAAATAATTGAACCCAATGAACCAATGATAACCCCAATAGCCGCCAAAAGAATAGAAATTTGTGGAACAAAACTATTCACAGCAACCATTGAATAACCACTTTGCACCATGGCTGGATTTAAGATGTCGAAAATTTGTGGATAACCAAATACAACTCCTAAAACTGGTAAGATTGCTCCAATAATGCCAATCCAACCACCTTCAAAGAAAAATGGCCAGCGAATGAATCCATTTTTTGCACCAACTAAACGCATAATTTGAATTTCACGTTGACGCGACAAAATTGTGATACGAATGGTGTTGCTAATTAAGAAAACAGCCACGAATAATAATAAGACTGCTCCACCAAGACCCCAAACTTGAATGTTGCGGGTAATGGAAGTTAAGCGTTCGGTTCTAAGTCCACCGTAATCAACTTTTTCAACACCTTGACCTTTGAAATGTTCAGCAGCTTTTGCCACTTGTTGGATGACGGCTAATTTATCTGCACCAGCCTCCGTATTCGCGGTTGTTGAAAGGATAAACACATCATAAAGTGGATTTGTATCTCCTTGAATTAGCTGCCAATCTTCACCCATGGCTTTGACTAGTTCTTGGTATTGTTCATCACTACTTGAAAATTTTACATGATCTACATTGGCAATTTTGCCTAATTCACCTTGTAGTTTCTTCATTTCCTCTTTTGTTGTGCCTGTGGAAACAAAGACATTGACGTTTACATCGTTTTCAATATCTGTTGCTAGTTTTGATACATTCATAATTACACCTAGGAAAATTCCTACTAAAACTAGGGTAATTGTAACAGCTGAAGCAGAAGCAATTGTCATCCAGCCATTACGTTGAAGACTTTTTAATGCTTCAAATTCATGTCTAAAAAAAGTTCTAATCATCGTACCGTAATCTCCTTCATTATCATCTCGAACAATTCGCCCATTTTCTACAGCAAGTACGCGGTGACGAAGTGTGTTTACGATTTGTGAATTGTGTGTTGCCATTACGACAGTTGTTCCTTGTAAATTGATGCGCTCTAATAAATTCATGATTTCCCATGAGTTTTCAGGGTCAAGGTTTCCAGTCGGCTCATCAGCGATTAATACTTTTGGTGTATTCACAATCGCACGCGCAATCGCCACACGTTGTTGTTCTCCACCTGAAAGTTCACTTGGGAAAACGCGAACTTTGTGTTTTAAACCAACTAAGTCTAATACTTCCATGACACGTTTTTTAATTTCGCGTGGTTTTTTACCGATAACTTGCATGGCATAAGCGACATTTTCAAAAACCGTTTTTCTTGGTAACAGCTTATAATCTTGGAATACCACACCGATTGAACGGCGTAGAATTGGCACTTCTGAATTTTTTAACTTTGCCAAATTGTAACCTGCGACATTTATTGCTCCACGTGATAGTTTTTCTTCACGATACATCAGTTTAATGAACGTTGATTTTCCTGCACCACTTGGGCCAACGACATAAACAAATTCCCCTGGGTTGATACTCACCGAAAGTCCTCGAAGCGCTGTTGTGCCGTTTGAGTATTTCTTGGTAACATCTTTCATTTCAATGATTGCCATGAAAGGTCCTCCTAAATTTCAAAATTTCATTTTCGATTATAGCATTAATTTGCTTGAAATAAATTACAGCTATATGTTGTTTTGTTGCTATTATTTTACAAATCGTTTGATATTTGCAATTTTAAATAAGAATCGATAAAATCATCAATATTTCCATCCATGACCGCACCCGTATTTCCTGTTTCATGATTCGTGCGATGATCTTTTACCATTGAATAAGGATGGAAAACGTAAGAACGAATTTGCGAGCCCCAACCGATTTCTAGTGTTTCACCTTTTAAGGCAGCTGCTTCTTGGGCTTTTTTATCCATTTCTAGTTGGTATAATTTCCCTTTCAACATGCCCATGGCGGTATCTCTATTTTTAAACTGAGAACGCTGTGCTTGTGAGGCGACAACAATCCCAGTTGGAATATGCGTAATACGAACGGCTGAACTCGTTTTATTAATATGCTGACCACCAGCACCACTAGCACGAAAGACATCTACTTTTAAATCATCCGGATTAATACCTACTTCAACTGCTTCATCTAATTCGGGCATAATATCCACTGAAACAAAGGAAGTATGACGACGGTTGGCAGAGTCAAAGGGTGAAATTCTCACCAAACGATGTACTCCTTTTTCTGAACGCAGATACCCATAAGCATTGTGTCCTTTAATCAAAAGAGTCACACTTTTAATACCCGCTTCATCTCCGGTTTGATAGTCCAAAGTTTCTACTGAAAAGGCATGTTTTTCCGCCCATCTTGTGTACATTCTAAGTAACATCGAACCCCAGTCTTGTGATTCCGTTCCACCAGCGCCTGGATGAAGTTCTAAAATCGCATTGTTGGCATCATAAGGTTCATTTAACAACATATCTAGTTCATAAGTGGCGATTTTTTCTTGTAAGTTTGTTGTTTCTTCTTCTAGTTCAACTTGCATCTCAGGATCAAATTCATCTTGTTGCATTTCTAACATCAGCTGAAGCTCTTCATTCTTTTCAGCAATCTCATTGAATGAATCAAATTTAGCTTTGAGGATATTTGTGGCATCAATCACCTTTTGCGCTTCAATCGTATCATCCCAAAATCCTGGTTGCGCCATTTGATTTTCATTTTGAGCAATATCTTCTTCTAGTTGGTCTAAGTCAAAGAGACCTCCTGAAGCTGTCGATTTTTGTGGTGAACTCGGTTAATGCGGCTTTTATTTCAAAAAGTTCCATATTTATCTCTTCCTTTTTTCTGAAAATTTACACTAATAATAGCATATTTTCATGAACTTAGCATGGTATTTTCTACTTGTGATGCATTTTCTTAATAGTTATCGTTTTAGTACATCGTAAGTTAAATTGATACTAGAAAAAAGAAGTTTGTGAATTATAAACTGCGAATTTTCGGCTGGCTTG
>JAITWV010000274.1 GCA_031285105.1 Streptococcaceae bacterium
GCTTGGTTGGTATCTTGGTATTCGTCCACATGAATATATTGAAATTTGCGTTGGTAAAATTCTAAAACATTTGGGTGATTTTCAAATAAGCGAATGGTATTCATAATCAAATCATCAAAATCCATTGCTTCTGAGCGAGTTAACTCTCTTTGATAAGCTTTATAAACTCTAGCAGCTTCGATTCGGTAAGGATTTGCACCAGCGCTCATCGCCATATCAGCTGGAGTTACTAAATCATTTTTTGCATGAGAAATTGTTCCTAATAAACTTCTTGGGTCATATTTTTTTGGATCTAAATTTAATTCTTTTAAAATACGCTTAATCAACGTGCTTTGTTCAGAACCTGAGATAATTGTAAAGTTCTTATTATAGCCAATCACATCTGCATCTCGTCTTAAAATGCGTACACACATAGAGTGAAAAGTTGAAATCCAAACTCCTTCACCTCGTGTATCTAGTAAATGATGCACACGTTCATTCATTTCTTTTGCTGCTTTATTGGTAAATGTAATCGCTAGAATATTCCAAGGATTAATCATTTTTTCTTCTATCAAATAGGCAATACGATGTGTTAGAACTCGGGTTTTTCCTGAACCAGCACCAGCCATAATCAGTAATGGACCTTCAGTTGTCATCGTTGCTTCTTTTTGTCTTTCATTCATTCCGGTAGTTAATGACATATTTATACTCCTTTTGCCAAATTTCATCTTGTAATTATAACACGAAAAGGATAAAATTTTCTTTATTGTGTTAAAATGTAATCAACGAAATGGGGAATGTGTGATGGAAAAAAATCGTTATGAAGAACTCAAACTTGCCGAACGTGGAGCTTTAGTTTCTATTTTGGCTTATTTGATTTTATCGACTTTAAAAATTGCTTTTGGTCGCTGGGGAAATTCAGATGCGTTATATGCGGATGGGTTAAACAATTTTACGGATATTTTAGGCAGTATTGCGGTGTTGATTGGCTTGAGAATTGCCAGAAGACCGGCTGATGATGATCATGTGTATGGACATTGGAAGATGGAAAATATTGCGAGTGTTATTACGAGCTTTATCATGTTTTTAGTGGGTGTTCAAGTCCTCTTATCGGCATTTGAAAAGTTGATATCAGGTAGTTTTGAAGCACCAGATCCATTAGTGGCAATTGTTGGTTTAGGTTCAGGTATCGTGATGATTGGGGTTTATTTTTATAATCATAATTTAAGCAAAAAAGTGTCATCACAAGCACTACTTGCTGCTGCCAAAGACAATTTATCTGATGCTTTGTCTTCATTTGGTACAACGATTGCGATTATTGCGTCGATGTTTCATTTTAATATTATTGATACCATTACGGCCCTTGTGATTGGTGGGTTGATTATCAAAACGGCGTATGAAATTTTTCGTGACAATGTCTTTTCATTGACTGATGGATTTGATGAGAAATTGTTGATTGAATATACACAGTTGATTTTAACGTTAAAAGATGTCAAAAAAGTACGCCATATTCGTGGCCGAATGTACGGGGCAAATGTTTACTTGGATATTGTAGTAGAGATGGATCCGCAGATGACGGTTTTGCAAAGTCACTACATTACAGAAGTTATTGAAACTCGTTTGGCAGAAGAATTTGGTGTTTTTGATACGGATGTGCATGTGGAACCGTATTTACCTCGAAAGAAAGTGAATTGAATTTTATAGATTGAATAAATACGAAGGAGTTGGTGATGAAATTTTACCAACTTTTTTTCTATCAAACAGAAGAATTTTCTTTGAAAGAATAAAAAATGGAAAATACACCTGTTATTGATGAAAGTTTGGTATAATATCGTTTATGATAGCGATTGCAATAAATTGGTTTATCCATCATAATAGGGGGGGCTTTATGTATAATTTAACCAACACCAGCCAAAAAATAGGGGAGTATATTCTTTTCGTGATGAAATTACAATTTTTTTGGTTTTACACCTTTATCCGTTACTTTTTCTTATTCGGTTTTTTCCCAGCAACTGCAGCGGTTATCGAGCAGTTCATACAAAAATTTCAACAAAAAAATGAACCTTTGACTTTAGAAAACTTTTTAGAAAAGACACAAAAAAATTTTAAACAAGCCAATCAAGTCGGCTTTTTATCGATCTTTATATTATTAGTTTTATTAATAGATTTACAAATTACACGAGTAATAATCAAAAATTTGTATCTTGAAGTATTGATTTTAACAATAATTGCTGTAACTTTAGGCACTTTTTTATACCTTTTACCAGTAATTGTTCGTTATGATATCTCACTAAAAAACAGTTTCAAGCAGTCTTTCTTTTTATTATTATCAAACATAAAAAACACAATCGCTATGTTATTAGGAATGACACTTGCGCTTTTATTAAGTGTATCTATTCCAGTATTAATCTTTGTACCTGTTCCATTATTTCTATTATCTATTTCCTGGTTTGCTTATTTATCTATGAGAAAAATCGAAAAAGCGAATCAGGAAATAGGAAAGGAATGAATATGGTTAAGAAAACAAAGGAATTTTTAGTAATTGTTAGAAAGAAAATTACAAAGAAATTTTTTCTTTCGCATTTTTTAACTTTTTTGATTCCATTTATTGTATTATCAACCGTTTTGACCATTTCGATGGCTAAAAATATCAAAGAAGAGTTAAAACGAGAAAATATATCACAAAAAGAACGAATTTCAGAAAGCTTAAACAATCATTTTGCTATTTTAAATGAAATTGGTGCGGATATTTCACTAAATCCTAGAATTCGCAAAATATACCAACAAATTGCTTATGATTCACCTACACAATCAACGGAGGCAGAACTTAGAAGATATGCAATGTTTAGTCCTTTGGTTGATAATTTGTATTTATATTACGATGACGAGGGAACGTTTGATTCAACAACGGGTACTTTATCACTAGAGGCATTTTTTGATGTTCGCTATAAGAATTATGTGTTTGACCGCAAGGAGTTTAAAGAAAATTTATTTGATGAAAAACCTATGCTATTTACCGCAAGTTATGAAAATGAAAAGCGGGTGTTTTATTTTATTCCTTTTAGTTATCAAGGTGTGCGCATTGGCAGAATTATCTTTGAACTTTCGATTAACCAAATTGAAAAATCTTTGTCTGCACTCTTAAATGAAGAATCGGGCGTATTGTTATTTATTCAAAAGATGCCGATTGTGACTTATGGGATAGGCGAAGAAACCAATCAATATATTGTAGCAGATACCAAACCAGATGAGTTAGGGATAAAAATTTCCTCAGTCGTTCATAAAAATTATCTGAATCAGCGCGTTTTTAAAGTGATATTTATGGAATTGATGTTATTGCTGGTGTTTTTTGCGTTAGGGATTTTTATAGTGCTTCGATTAAGTATCAGAAGTTATCATCCAATTGCTAGATTAAATAAAGTCTACCATGCGATTTCAAAAGAGGTGACGGATGAAAAAGAAGATGTCATTCAAAATATTGGCGATTATTTGTTTAAGCAAAGTTTGATTGATTCAGACAATAAAAAACAACTGAGTGCCTTAAAAAATAATACTTTTTTGGAATATGCCCTACGTGGTTTTCATGGCACTTTAGAAGAAATGATTGAAAAAAGTCAGGAATTTGGGCGAGAGTATTCGAAAGACCATTCTTACTTGGTTGCTTTGACGACTACGGAATACTCAAAAGATACAACGCAAAGTTTAAAGATAAAATCAATTTTAAATGCGAAAATTCCATTTGAAACAAGTGATTTTAAAATGGATTTAGTTGAACTGATTCATGAACATTTATTTGTTTTTATTATTGAAATCAAAAATAAACAGCTGAATGAAAAGCAATTGAATGACATTAAACAAGAATTTGAACAATTTTTTGAGACAACAATTGGCTTGACTCCCGCTTTTTTCTATGGTGAATATGTGCAAGAACTAAATGAATTAAATGATTCCTATGTTCAAGCACAAACAAAAAGAACAGCGCCGTTTATAATAACGACAATACAAGAAGAACAAACATGGAATCTTCCAGAAGAACGTGTGCTGACATTATGTTCAGCCATTCAATACGGCTCAATCGAAGTAATCCAAAAAGTCATAGAGGAATTGTTTTCAAACCAACCAAGCTCAATCCGAAATGCAGTAATTAATGAAAGTTACGATTATTATGTTTTTAATAAGCTCATTGAATTCATGCAAAAGGAACATTTAACAATTCCAATTGAAATAAAAGAAGTGAACCGACAAAATTTACTAGAATTAAGTTTATTAATGGCAGAAAAATTTCAAGTTGAATCAATCAAACAAGAAGCAGCAGTAGGAGAGAAAATAATTGATTTATTGAATGAAAATTTTGATAATCCAGACTTTTCATTAGAAGAATTAGCCATAAAATTTGACACATCTCTACCAAAAATGAGTCAAACAGTGAAGGAACAAATTGGCACGAGTTTTAGTAAATATATTCAAGAATTAAGAATCGAAAAAGCCAAAGAATTATTGGTGCGTACGCAATTACCAATCAAAGATATTGTTGAAGAAGTTGGTTATATGGATAATTCAAGTTTTACAAGAAAATTTCGTGACATTGTCGGAATTCCCCCAGGTGCCTTTCGTAAATTAAATAGGGAGAAAATGGAACATGAGTAAAAAAGGAATCATTTTATTAATAATTGGACTAGCAGGTATTTTATTTATTTTAGTCGATTATTCCAAACAAGCGGATGTTCTTTTGAATAAGGAACAAACAACGAGTCAAAAAGTGTCCAGCAACCCAGATGTACTAGCAACCAAAGAAGTATTTGAAAAAAGCATTCAAGCATCAAATGAAGAAGATGTTGAAAGTTATATTAAGTTATTAATTCCAAAAGCGCGTGAAAATACGAAAAAAGAATTAACCAAGTTTTTTAAAGACTATGAAGTAGAAAATGAATTGCAATCTTTTGAAGTCTTAAAGCATGAAGGAAATCATCTATTAGCTAAAGCAGTCGTTCAGTCAGTGAATTTGGAAAAAAATCAAAAAAAATACAAGGATAATACGAGCACATTAAATGTTACTTTTATTAAGGAAGAAAATCAATGGTTGATTGAATTGACGACAACAATCGACACGCAATTTTTAAAATAATGCATTCAACCCCACACAAAAATATGCATGTGTGGGGTTTAAACTACTCAAATAAAAAATAGCACATCTAAAAAAAGCGATGAAATCAACATTTTTCCTATATAAAAAATGACCAACTCAAAAAAAATTAACATATAGAAAATCGCTTACAAAAAAGATATAGTTAGCTCAACAAAGAAAGGAGTAGTTTATGATTGCACATTTACAAGTAACATCTGATGATTTTCAAAAACCAAAAGTAAAAAATACAGTTATAAAAAAAATAATTTCTAGTTGGCAATTATATGTTTTTATTTTACCAGCTTTCTTATTTTTTCTAGTATTTTGCTATCAACCGATGTATGGCGTAATTATTGCTTGGAAAGACTATAATCCAGCATTAGGCATCTGGGGTTCGCCTTGGGTAGGATGGAAATATTTTACACAATTTTTTCATTCTTATTTTTTCTGGGATCTCATTCGTAATACATTAGGTATCAGTATTTATTCATTAATTGTTGGATTTCCTCTACCGATTATTTTGGCTTTATCATTAAATGAATTAAAGGATACTTTCGGTAAGAAATTTGCCCAAACCATTACTTATGCGCCAAACTTTATTTCTACAGTAGTAATTGTGGGGATGCTGGTAGCCTTTTTAAATCCACAAACTGGTTTAATCAATCATGTTGTTGAATTTTTTGGCTTTAAACCAATTAATTTTATGGAAAGTCCTAATTGGTTCAAAACAGTGTATGTTTTATCAGGCGTATGGCAGTCAACAGGTTGGAGTTCTGTTATTTATATGGCAGCTTTATCTGGAGTTGATGCGCAGTTACATGAAGCAGCGATTATTGATGGTGCTTCACGTTTACAAAGAGCTTGGTATATTAACCTTCCAACAATTGCACCAACGATTATTATTTTATTCATTATGAGTTTAGGTTCATTATTAAATGTCGGTTTTGAAAAAATTATTTTAATGCAAAATCCGCTAAACCAATCTTCTTCAGATGTTATTTCAACATTTGTTTACCGTGCAGGTTTGTTAAATGGTCAATATTCTTTTGCATCAGCTGTTGGGGTGTTTAACTCAGTAATCAATGCAATGGTCTTAATTTTAGCAAATAGTATCACGAAAAAATTTAGCGAACATTCATTATGGTAGAAAGAAGGTGAAAAAATGAATACTGTCAAAATGAGCAAAGGAGATCGTGTATTTGTCGGTTTTAACTATTTATTTGTGATTGTAGCGACGTTGATTGTATTGTATCCATTAATCTTTATTATTAGCGCTTCAATTTCAGACCCAGCACAAGTATCAAATGGATCGATGTGGCTATTTCCAAAAGGTTTTACCTTAGAAGGATATAGCAAAATTTTTGCCAATCAAGATATCTGGATGGGGTACAAAAACACGATTATTTATACAATTGCGGCTGTTTTAATTAACTTAATCGTAACCATTCCATGTGCATATGCTTTATCAAGACCGGAGTTATTTGGGAAAAATATTTTTGTTAAATTCATGATGGTGACTATGTTTGTTTCTGGTGGAATGATTCCAAGTTATTTATTGATTAAAAACTTAGGGATGCTAAACACTATGTGGGCACTGATTTTACCAGGAGCAACTAGTGTTTATAACATCATTGTAACACGCTCATTTTTTGACTCAAATATTCCTCGTGAATTAGAAGAAGCTGCAATTATTGATGGAGCGGATGATTTTACTATTTTCTTTAAGATTGTTTTACCACTTTCAGCACCAATTATTGCGGTTATTGCTTTATTTGTAGGTGTTGGTCGCTGGAACGGCTTTATGGATGCGCTTGTGTATTTATCCGATCGTTCAAAATATCCATTACAAATGATTTTGCGTGAGTTGTTAATTCTACAAGATATGTCTTCAAATACAACCGCTTCCAATACAAGTGTTCAAACTGCCCTTTTTGAAAAGGCACAATTAGTAGCAATTATTAAATATGGCATTATGATTGTTTCAACATTACCAATCATTGTTGTTTACCCATTCTTACAACGTTATTTTGTTAAAGGAATGTTGGTTGGTTCATTAAAAGGATAAGAAAGAATTTATTTATAAGGAGTTTATAGAATGAAGAAAAGAAGAATGTTTATTGGTGCAAGTGCTTTATTACTAACTTTATTTTTAGCTGGCTGTTCAAATAATGACAAAGCACAAGAAAACGCAGGTGAGGTGTTAAAAAATGCGTCAGATGTTTCAAAAACAGGATTTCCAATTGTAAAAGAACCGCTTAAATTAACCATGTTCGCTCCAGCTAGTGGCGAAAATGATTTCAGCAAAATGGCGATGCTAAATGAGTACGGAAACATGTCAGGAATTACTTTTGACTTCACAACTCCACCAGTTGATGATGTAGCAACAAAATTAAACTTATCCTTTGCTTCAGGGGATGCACCGGGCGTGATTTTTGCTGCCAAAATTTCAAATGCCACAACGATTCAATACGGCGGTTCGACTATTTTGCCAATTGAAAAATATATCGAAGAAGGCTACATGCCAAACTTTAAAAAGATTTTAGATGAGTTTCCCGAAGTACGCAAATCAGTCACCACGCCAGATGGACATATTTATACATTGCCACTTTTATCTTCAAAATACAATCTTGAAGACAAAGAGTTTGCCTCTCAACAACCACTATTTACAGGTAGTTTATGGTGGAATGGCGAATGGTTGAAAAAATTAAATCTTGAAGTACCAAAAACAACAGATGAATTATATACCGTTTTGAAAGCGTTTAAAGAAAAAGATCCAAATGGAAATGGAAAAGCCGACGAAATTCCAATGACCTCAGCAAAATTAGAATCGTTACGCCCATGGTTAATGAATGCTTTTGGTGTCATGTCTCAAGAACAACAAGTCGATAAAGAAGGCAAAGTATTTTATGGCGCAATCACAGACAATTACCGTGAATATTTAAAATTTGTGAATAAATTATATGCTGAAGGATTATTAGATAATGAAGTATTCTCCCAATCAGATGATCAAAAAAAATCAAAAGGAGCAGCAGATCGTTTAGGTGCATATACAGACTGGTTTAGCTACTTTACATCAGGTAAAAATCCAGCAGATGCAATTAACGACCCAATGGCTTATCCAATGAGCTCACCGGTGTCACCAACTGCAACATTTAATATGTCGGATGGAATTTCAAATGGTGCTTTTGCTTTAACAAATAAAGTTGAAAATCCAGCCGCTGCCCTACGTTGGGTTGACTACTTCTATTCAAATGAAGGATCACAATTCTTAAATATTGGACCAGATGAGTCAAAAGGTGGTTACTGGCATTTAGAAAAAAATGATGCAGGTGAAGAAGTTCATGTCTTAAACAAAGGGATTAAATACGAAGACTCAGAACAAGCACGTGCAAAAGTAACACCAGACTATGGAACAGTACCACCAAAAGTAAGTTCAGCTTCGGTATTGGTTTTACCTGATAAAAATACACCAATTGAAAAAGACACTTTTGCCAAATTTATTGATGATCAGGCAACTGAAAAATTAGCACCATTCGTTCATACCTCATGGCCTACATTATATATGTCTAAAGCACAACAAGATGAATTAGGCTCAACATTACAAGCAGATCTTTTAACTTATGTACAACAAATGGAAGCAAAATTCATCACAGGAACTGAAAAATTAGATGATACAACTTGGGATACCTATGTGAAAACACTAAAAGACATTGGATTAGACAAATTTGTTGATGTCAACCAAAAAGCATACGACACTTGGAATGAAGCGAAATAATTAAAAAAGGTCCTCAAAGGATTGTGAGAAATTCTTTGAGGACTTTTTTAAAGATAAAAGAGGAAACGATGGAAAAAGGACTGTTACTTGATGTTGGAAGAAAATTTTGGGCGATTGAGCAATTGTATCGTGTGATTGATTTATTAAGTGAATTAAAGATGACACATTTACAACTACATTTTAGTGAATCATTTGGTTTTCGCCTTGAATGTACCTCTTATCCCAAAATAACAAGTAAAGAGCATTATACAAAAGCTGAAATAATTCAATTATTGGCTTATGCAAAAGAAAAAAATGTTCAAATTATTCCGGATTTAGACTCACCAGGACATTTAAAGCAAATATTAAAAAACTATCCTGATTTTTCTTTGATTGATAAAAATGAAAAGAAAAACCTTGAAGCATTAGATGTTAGCAATCCGTTTGCTCAAGCTTTTTTATTTGAAATATATGAAGAATTTGCTCAATTATTTTCAAGTTGCACTTATTTTCATATTGGAGCAGATGAATTCATTGATTTTTCAAAAATAGACAATTATCCAAATTTGATTTTTAAAACAAAAGAAGTATTTGGTGAAGATGCTAGTGGGATAGAATTTTATGTTCGTTATGTAAATAGTCTAGCCGATCTGTTAAAAAAACATGGCTTAAAAACAAGAGTGTGGAATGATGGATTTTTTCGGAAAAATTTAAACAGTAAAGTTGCATTGGATAAAGAAATTCAAGTTAGCTACTGGACAAACTGGGAACAAAATATGGCAAGTGTCTACAAATGGCTTGAAGAAGGTTATGAATTACTAAATTATTGTGATAATGATTTGTATTATGTATTAGGTGAAATGGCTGGTTATAGTTACCCAACTAAAGAAAAACTGAGCGACTTTAAAAAAGAAAAATTTTCAGGGAATCAATATCTAACTACTGAGGAAATGAAACAAGTAAAAGGGATATACTTTAGCGTTTGGGCAGATAAACCGGATGCTAAAAAAATAGAAGAAATTTTAGAAGAGTTAAAAGATTTGTTACCTGTTTTTGTTGAAAAGTTGTAAGGAGAAAAAATGAATACGGTTGAATTTATAGATAAGATTACGCAATTAAGTCAAAGTAAAAATCCAAAATGGGCAGAGATTTTCAAAAATTGCTTTACAAATACACTAGAAACAACAGTAAAAAAACAAGAAGATGGAACCTACTATGTTTTCACAGGTGATATTCCAGCTATGTGGTTAAGAGACTCAGTAGCACAAGTTCGACCTTATCTGGTGTTAGCAAATGAAGACGAAGAAATAAAAGAAATGATTCATGGACTAGTTCAACGTCAATTTGATTTTATTAATAAAGATCCTTATGCTAATGCGTTTAATGAAGAAGCAAATAGTGCAGGACATCAAACCGATCAAACGCAAATGAGTCCTTGGGTTTGGGAAAGAAAATATGAAATTGACTCCTTATGTTACCCGATTCAATTAGCTTACTTGTATTATTTAGCAACAGGTGAAAGCAGTCATTTTGATGAGACCTTTGTTCGTGGGGTTGAAAAAATTCTTGACCTTTGGAAAGTTGAACAAAATCACGCTAATTCTCCTTATAATTTTATTCGAGATACTTGGAGAAAAGAAGATACTTTAGTCAATGATGGAAAAGGACCAAAATTTGCGGTAACAGGTATGACTTGGAGTGGTTTTCGCCCAAGTGATGATGCTTGTATCTACAGTTATCTAGTTCCAAGCAACATGTTTGCAGTAGTTGTTTTGGGTTATTTAGAAGATATTTTTTCAACTATTTTGCCACAACCAGCATTGTTAGAAAAAGCAATAACCTTAAAAAAAGAAATTCAACAAGGAATTGATGAATATGCTTTGGTAAAAAATCAAAAAGGCGAAAAAATCTTTGCTTATGAAGTAGATGGTTTGGGGAATGCTAGTATTATGGATGATTCTAATGTACCAAATTTAATGTCGGCAGCTTACATTGGCTATTGCAAACGAGATGACGAAACGTATTTAAATACAAGAAAAACATTATTAAGCAAAGAAAATCCTTATTATTACGAAGGTGCTTATTTAAAAGGAATTGGTTCAAGCCATACTCCTGAAAATTATGTCTGGCCGATTGCATTAGCTATTCAAGGATTAACGGCTCAAACAAAAGAAGAAAAAGAAGAGATTTTAAACATGTTAGCAAATGCAGATGCAAATACCTTTGCGATGCATGAAGGAGTGGATGTGAACAATCCAGAAAACTTCACACGCGAATGGTTTTCATGGGCAAATATGATGTTTTGTGAATTAGTGATGGATTATTTTGATATTCGTGTAAAAACTGGGAGATAGATGATGAAGAAAAAAGTTTATATTGTTTCTCATTCTCATTTAGACAGAGAGTGGTATATGCCTTATGAGCAACATCATATGCGTGTTGTTGAATTATTTGATGAATTAATTGATTCTTTTGAAAATGATCCGTCTTTTAAATACTTCCACTTAGATGGACAAACGATCCCTTTAGATGACTACTTGGAAGTGAAACCACAAAATGAGCCTTTAATTCGTAAGTATATTAAAGAAGGGCGTTTATGCATTGGACCGTTTTTTATCCTGCAAGATGATTTTTTAATTTCAAGTGAAGCCAATACTAGAAATACGTTGATCGGGTTACAAGAAGTTGAAAAATATGGTGGAAAACCAGTAAAATTAGGTTATTTTCCAGATACATTTGGCAACATGGGTCAAACGCCACAAATGATGAAACTTTCAGGAATTGATGCGGCTGCTTTTGGTCGAGGAGTGAAACCAACCGGATTAAATAATGTAGTTTCAGACAGTTATTCTTCACAGTTTTCAGAAATGAATTGGCAAGGACCAGATGAGTCAACCATTTTTGGATTGTTATTTGCCAACTGGTATTCAAACGGCAACGAAATTCCAACGACAAAAGAAGAAGCCATTTCCTACTGGGAGAAAAAGTTAGAAGAAGTTGAAAAATATGCTTCAACCAATCATTTATTAATGATGAATGGGGTCGATCATCAGCCACTACAAAAAGATGTCGGACAAGCAATCGATCTTGCCAATGAGTTATTCCCTGATTATGAATTTAAACATTCACATTTTAATGAATATCTTGAAGCGGTTCAAAAAGATCTACCAAATGATTTAGCAACTGTAAGAGGCGAATTAACCTCACAAGAAACTTCTGGCTGGTACACATTAGCCAACACAGCATCTAGTCGGGTTTATTTAAAACAAGAAAATATCAAAACACAAACCCTACTTGAAAATGTTGCGGAACCATTGGTTGTTTTAGCAAACGAAACGACAGGTTACAATCCAAGTGATGAGTTAAGATATGCTTGGAAATACCTTTTACAAAATCATCCACATGACTCTATTTGTGGTTGCTCCGTTGATGAAGTCCATCAAGAAATGATGATACGTTACAAAAAAGCGCAAGAAGTAGCAAAATTTGTGCGTGATGAAGCAACCAGAAGAATTAGTGAGGAAATAAATACAAGTAAATTTGCGAAAAACACGTTTCCTTTTGTAGTTTTTAATACAGCGGGCACTCAAAAAACAAGCAAACAAGAAGTGAAAATTGAAATTGACCGTATTCCTTTTTCAGCAAAATGGCCAGGTGTTGGATTTGATGAATTAGTAAAAAGAAAAACACCGGAATTTAGCGTCATTGATGAAAATGGCATGGAAATTCCAAGTGTTATCAAAGAAATAAAAGTGGAATTTGGGTATGATTTGCCAAAAGACGGCTTTAGAATTCCTTATATGGCAAAATATGCATATGTAGATGTCTTAATTGAAAATCTACCAATGATGAGCTATCAGACTTTCGCATTAAGTCCCAAAAAATCAACTATCCACCCTAAAAATTTAGTGAATACGGAAAATATACTAGAAAATGAATTCTTAAAAGCACAAATCATGTCAGATGGAAGTTTAACTTTAACCAATAAAAAAACAGGGAAAGTTTACGAAAAGCAATTGGTGTTTGAAAATGTGGGTGATATTGGAAATGAGTATATCTTCAAACAATCAGCAGATAATCTTACTTTGTATTCAACACAATTCCCATTTAAAGTGGAAATGATTGAAGACAATGCTTTGAATACGATAGTAGAATTAACTAACTATATGGAAATTCCAGTTTCAGCAGATGAAACATTGGAATTAGAACAACAAAGAGTCACTGATATTACCAATCGTAAAGCAAAACGTTCAAATCAAACAAAAACATTGGTATTAAAAACACAAATTCAATTAACCAAAAACAGTAAATCTCTAACCTTTAAAACAATTTTTATGAATGAAATGAAAAATCATCGCTTACGTGTATTGTTTGACACAAATATCATCAGCAAAGAGCACTATGCACAAAGTATTTTTGAAGTTGTCAAACGTCCGAATAAAGTAAGCAAATACTGGGAAAATCCAACCAATCCGCAACATCAACACGAATTCGTTAATATTCATGACGAAGAAAATGGATTGACCGTTGGAAATATTGGCTTAAATGAATATGAAATTTTAGAAGGAAATACCATTGCTCTAACACTTTTACGTGCAACAGGAGAGATGGGCGATTGGGGCTATTTTCCGACACCTGAAGCGCAATGTTTAGGTGAACAAGTAGTGGAATATACGTTACAAGCGCATAACAAAGAAAGCTATTATGAAAGTTTGCAACAAGCTGTAGCCTTTAAAATTCCATTTACAACAGTACAAACAAAAGTTCAAAATGGCACACTCAAGAGTCATTCATCCTTTGTCACAAGCAATTCAGATGTCTTAATGATTACAGCTTTAAAAGTTAGTGAGGATAAAAAAGGAATGATTCTTCGTGGCTTTTCATTGGATAATGAAGAAACCCACGATTTGAATCTTAACGTTTTTGATAAAAAAGCCAAACTGGTCAATTTATTAGAAGAGTCTATTGGGGAATTTACAGGAAAATTAACCAAAGCACAAATTTTAACAACTTTTTGGGGGTAAGAAAAAATGAAAGTCGATTGGATAGACACAAGGCATGCAACAGATAATCATCCACATTATTCAAGAGGAAATGCTCTTCCATTAACAGGTGTTCCAAATGGCATGAATTACTTTGCACCACAAACAGATAATGCAAAAGGCTCTTGGTGGTTTCATCCAGAAGACTACAGCTATGAAGGCATTCGCTTAACACATCAAGCTAGTCCTTGGGTGGGTGATTTTTCTTACCTGACTTTCTTAGCTACAACAGGGGAAATAAAAGAACAAAATTTATGGCAGACAAGGACCACTTATGACAAAAATAAGAGTGTTTATTCCCCTTATTATTTGGAAATCCAAAGTCAGCGCTATTTAGCAAAAACGAGATTTGCTCCGTCAATGTATGGAGGGAAGTTTCGGATTTCCTATCAAGAAAAAGATGCGGGATTACTACTTTTCCTTGGTGAACGATTTACTTTAGAACAAATTGACACTTTTACAGTTGCTGGATCAGTAATTAATTATGCTGCTAGTGAAGATCCAGATTTTACTTTTCATTTTACTTTGTCCTCTTCGGTTGGCATTGAAAAATTAGAAAAAACGCATTTATCATTTGGCGATGTAAAAGAAGTTGAATTGACTTTAGCAACTTCCTTTATTAATAAAGATCAGCTAATGTTAAATTTAGCAAGAGAACAAAAATTGAACTTTGAAGAAACAAAACAAGAAGCAAAACAAAAATGGCAAGAACTTTTTGATAAGGTTGAAATTACGCATTCAAATCAAGAAGAAATTCGCACATTTGCCCATAATTATTACCGAGCATTTTTATTTCCAATGCGCTTTTATGAGTTAAATGAAAACAATGAGCCAATTCACTATCAAACGCATACCAAAGAAATCAAAAGCGGTGTTTATTATACGAATAATGGTTTTTGGGATACGGCAAAAACAGTTTACTCCTTTTATTCACTCGTTGCTCAAGAGAAATTAGAAGAAATGTTAGCAGGGTTCTTAAATGTTTACCGAGAAGTAGGTTACTTACCTAAATGGCTTGCTCCAGATGAACGTGGAATGATGCCAGGAACTTTGATTGATAGTGTAATTGCGGACAGTTTAACAAAAGGGATTCGTTTTGATTTAGCCGAAGAATTCTTAGAAGCAATGATTCATTCAGCAACCACTCAAAGTGAAGACAGTCGTTATGGGCGAAAAAGTGTTGAAACCTATAATCGATTGGGTTATGTTACACTTGAAATCAGAGAAAATATCAATCAAACATTGGATAATGCCTATTCAGATTGGTCAATTGCACAAGTTGCTCGTTTGTTAGGAAAAGAAGAGCTTGCAGTAGAATATGAAGAAAAATCAACAGGTTATCGTCAATTAATTGATAAAGTAACGGGACTATTAATTGCCAAAGATAAAAAAGGCAAGCAACGAGAGGACTTTTTAGCAACGCGCTGGGGAATTGACTATACCGAAGGTTCTGCCTGGCAAAATAGCTTTAATGCCTATCACGATATGGAAAATTATATAGAAGTAGTTGGTGGAAAGAAGAGATTTGCGGAATTATTGATACAATTAAGCAATCAATTGCCAACCTTTGAAATTGGTGATTATGGTTTTGAAATTCATGAAATGAGCGAAATGGCTGGTTTAAATTTTGGTCAGCTTGCGTTATCAAATCAGCCAAGTTTTCATATTCCTTATTTGTTTAATTTAGTAGACCGCCCTGAAAACACTCAATTATTGGTTCGTCAGTTAATGAAAAATGCTTTTTCTAGCGGGCAAAAAGGGTATCCAGGGGATGAAGACAATGGAAGTATGGCTTGTTGGTATTTATTTAGTGCACTTGGTTTTTATCCAATGACTCCAGGGAGCAAAGAATATCAAATGGGTATTGCCTTATTTGATGAAATTCAAGTAACTTTATCAAATGGTCAAAAATTAAAAATAACAACACACCCAAATGAAAAGCAACACCAATTTGTTCACATGCTAAAAGTAAATAATCAAAATTATCAAGGAACAAAAATTTCTCATGAGTTGTTATTAAAAGGAGTCCAAATGGATTATCAACTTGGGGTTTTACCTAAAAATTAAATAGAGTTTTTCAGTTTGCAAAAATAGTTTACTAGAAATGATTGGTTTGAAATAAGGAGAGATACGATGACTACAATGAATTTAGTGCATATAAAAAAACAATATACGAACAATCCAGAACCTTCGGTGACAGATTTTAACTTAGATGTACAAGATGGTGAATTTATCGTCTTTGTTGGACCTTCTGGGTGTGGGAAATCAACGACATTACGCATGATTGCAGGGCTTGAAGAAATTTCGGAAGGAGAATTACGAATTGATGAAAAAATAGTCAATAATGTCCCTCCTAAAGATCGGGATATCGCAATGGTCTTTCAAAACTATGCCTTATATCCACATATGAGCGTTTTTGAGAATATGGCTTTTGGTCTAAAATTAAGAAAATATCCAAAAGAAGAAATCAAACAACGAGTAGAAGAAGCAGCACAAATTCTTGGATTAACTGAATTACTAGACCGAAAACCAGCAGATATGTCAGGAGGTCAACGTCAGCGTGTTGCTATGGGACGTGCGATTGTTCGTGATGCAAAAGTCTTTTTAATGGATGAACCTTTGTCAAATTTGGATGCGAAATTACGTGTCCAAATGCGTGCAGAGATTGCGAAAATCCATCAAAGAATTGGTGCAACAACTATCTATGTAACACACGATC